>CBDTYP010000152.1:0-7285 GCA_965364645.1 uncultured Gammaproteobacteria bacterium
CCGACGAGGGCGACCTCCTTGACCGATGGCTGCCGATCGAGGCGGTACATGAGCGAATCGTGCAGCGTGGCAGGTATGATTTGATCGGGAAGCGGACCGGCGAGCTCATAGTGATCCCCGGCGTCCACCAACAGGTCCGATTCGAGAACAGTCCGTGTGAACTCCTCTACGAAGAGCGGAACTCCATCGGTCTTCAGGAGCGTCTGTTCCAGGACTTCGGCCGGGAGTGTCTTACCGCCCGCGATCCGCTCGACCATCGACCACCCCTGATTCCGGCCAAGCCGGTTCAACGTCAGCGAGGTTAGCTGGGTCTCGTAGCCGATCCAGGGCGGGGCGAACTCGGGCCTGTAGGTAATCAGCAGGAGTATCGGTAGACGATGCAGACGTTCGATTATCAGCCCGAACAGCTCCGTCGTGGTGGGATCGAGCCAGTGCGCGTCTTCGAGCACAATCAAGACGGGCTGATCCGAGGCGAGGACCTCCAGTCGCGCCACGAGTGCAGCAAACGTCCGGGCTTTCTGCGCCTGGGGGGTAAGCCTCGGCGGAGGGTAGCGTTCGTCGGCCGGAACAGAGAGCAGTGCCGCCAGTAGCGACACAGTCTCGACATGTCGATCATCGTCTCGACCCAGGAGCGCCTCGATCTTGTCGAGTTTCGTCGTGACCGAATCGCCCGCGGCGATTCCCGCCGCGCGCCGCAATTGACCGACGACGGGGTAAAGGGCACTGTCAGAGTGGTACGGCGAGCAGTAGTAGCGTAGAGAAACGTGCGGCTTCACCACGGCGTGTTCGAGCAAAGCTTCGGTGATGCGTGATTTTCCAATGCCGGGCTCACCGGAGAGCAGGATCAACTGTCCCTCGCCCTCAAACGCACGCTGCCAACGCGAGAGCAGAAGGTCGACCTCTTCATTCCGCCCGATTAACGGAGTCATTCCGACTCCGCGGCTTGCCTCGAAGCGACTCTCAACGCCGCTTTCCCCGACGACCTCCCATACTCGCACCGGGTCGGCGATGCCCTTGAGATTGCGCTCACCAACATCCCGATAGTCGAATACACCGCCGGCGAGCCGCTTCGTCGCCGGCGCGATCAACATCGTGTTGATCTCGGCGAGTCCCTGAAGTCTGGCAGCGAGATTCGGAGTCTCGCCGACTACGGCGCTTTCCTGGGATGCCCCCTCGCCGATCAGGTCGCCCACGACGACCGGTCCCGTGGCGATGCCGACCCTGACAGCTAGCTCGACGTTCCTCGAGGGGCCTTCCCGAGCGCTGACGTCGCCCATGGCCTCGATGACGGCGAGGCCCGCCCGCACGGCTCGCTCCGCGTCGTCTTCGTGAGCCTTCGGGTAGCCGAAGTATGCGAGGACGCCGTCGCCCATGTATCGGGCCACGTAACCATCGAAGCGCTCGATGGCCGCCTTACAGGTATCCTGGTAGGCGCGATTCAGCTCGCGGAGATCCTCCGGATCGAGCAGCTGGGAGAGCTCGGTCGACCCGGCCAGATCGCAGAACATCACGGTGAGTTGTCGACGCTCCGCGTCAGGCGACCCCGTCGTCTTGGCGTGCCGTGGGGATTCGGCGGACGGCGGCGCTCGGAGGGAGTCGATAGCCTTTAGCAGGGTCTTCCGATGTCCGAGGGAAGCAATGCCGAGTTCCCGGAGATCGGCGTCCGTCAGGTCTGCCAGGATGTGCTCGTCGATGTCGCTCTTGGAGAATGCCGAGGCGTACCGAGCAAGCCCCAGCTCTTCAAGCCACCTGGCGACAGGATCCATTTCACACCGCCTCTCTCACAACTACTCAGTCCGTAATCGGTCCGCTCCCGACCCGGGGGTGCGGCCGGCCACCGTCGGCAACCGCCATGAACATGACGATCTCGTCCGGGCGGGGGGCGTCGGCGACCATCACGGTCAAGGTGTCGAAGTGATCGAAGGACCAGGCCTCGTCCTTGTGCCCGAGCGGCAGGTCGATGGGTGTCCCGGCGGCCGCTACCTTGGCGTTCGACGGGATCAATGACTTGCCCCCGCCGACCGCGGCGCGCATCGGCTTGCCGAGCTTCGGATGAATCATCGCGCCGCCGTGTTCCAGATCGCCGGCGACACCGACGATGGCGGCCTTCCCGTAGCTGACCGGTGGGCCGGGTAGCATCTCCACGGCGTCTCCCATCAGCTGCTCACCGAGCCGGCCCCCCGCATCGAAGAGCTGGGACAGGTCTTCGACGAAAGCCCCGGCGAAGGGATTGCGGATCACGGCGGCGGCGACGACCCGGGTGATGGGTGCGCACGGCTCGCCGACACCGTCCGTCTCGATGGTCTCCTTCATGATCAGGGTCTTGCGAATGTCCATGGTTCTTCCTCGTGTTGACGGACGTCCCACGGCGCTCAGGGCGCGCTATCTGCCTGGGACGCTTTCCGGGCCAGCTCCTCGTAATGATCCCATTCCAACGGGTGCCGGGCGAGGGTCTCCGGGTCCCACATCCGGCGCTCGAGCCCGAGGATGTCGCCGCCGTAGACGTGGAGTCCGATGGCGGGGTCGACGCCCACGCATTCCGCCACATGCGCGGCGTCGGCGCGCATCGGCAGTATCGAGCCGCGCTCCAGCACTACCTCGCTGGCACGCCGGAGTCCGCCGTCGTCGTCGACACGGTAGAGGGTATTTTTCTCGACGCCGGAGAGCACGAGGATCGTCGCCCAGGTTCCGTGATCGTGAGGCGGGGTGCGCCTGCCGCTCGGGAAGCGGACCTTCAGAAGGCTGAGTTCCGGCGAGCGGTAGAAAATCTGCCTGGCGTTGCCGCCGGTTCCGGAGACATAGGCGAGCGCCGCCGCAACCGCATCGAGATCCGGGCGCAGATCCTCGAGCACGCCGCGCGTATGGGCCATTGGGTCGTCGCTGCCGATTCCCGCCGTCAGCCTCGTCACCAGCTCGTGCACCTGCATCGCGAGGGCCTCCCCGATCCTCTGATTGGACGTGTAGCGGACAGCATACCCTCCGCGGAGAGATAGCTCGACATCCGGGAATCCGGCGACTCCCTGAGATAGAATGCGCCGGGCCACTACCGACGGAGAATCCAAGCCATGCGTCTACTCGGACTGGGAATCCTGGTCATCCTGATGGGCACCGCGCTCTCCGCGATGGCCGACGACAAGCTGATGGCCCGTGCCGTCGAGAGTTGCGAATCGGATATCACAACCTATTGCAGCCACGTAAAGATGGGTCAGGGGCGTATCATGGGCTGCCTGCTCGCCAACGACGACAAGATCTCGACCCAGTGCGGAATGGCCTTGAACGAGGTCACGTTGAATATCGAAGAGATCAGGGCTCACGGGAAAGAGATTGTCGAGGCCTGCGAGGCCGACCGCGAGACCTTCTGTCCCACGGAGTACTGGGCAGAGGGCGGGGTAGTGCGGTGCCTGCTCAGACAGTCCCGCGTGGTCGAGGGCGCTTCGCTGGGATGTCGTCACGTGCTGGAGAAGCACGGTTTGAAGTAGCACGCGGCCCTAGAGGGGCTGTGCGAAATCGAAGATCCCCTCGCCGGTGGGTGAGTCCGGCGCGACGGTGCCGGTCGGCAACGACGGATTGATGGCGCCTACCTCGTCCGGGTCGAGGGCGGCCAGTCGCCGGGCGAGGTCTACGAAGCGTCCGCGCTCCCCTGAATCGATGCGCTCTCCGGCGAGCCGATCGAGCTTGCCGGCGTAGTCGTCCCAGCTCCAGGGCGATTCCCCGTTCGGGTGGGCGTCGGCGACGAGCTTCTCTCCGCTCACGATCGCCCCGTCATTCATGACGATGTCCAGGCGTCCGCCGAAGGCGCGCTTGCCCGGGTCTGGCTCGTGGTAGCGCGCGTTCCAGATCGCATCCTCCGCAGTCCGAATCTTCCGCCATAACGTCACCGTGGACGGCCGGTGTGACCGCTCTCCCGTGTAGCTGCGCTCGTGATGCCATTCGCCGTCCTCCAGGGCGACGGCGAGGATGTAAGTGATGGAGTGATCCAGGGTCTCGCGGCTTGCATCCGGGTCAAACTTCTGCGGGTCGTTGGCACCCGATCCGATCACGGAGTGGGTGTGGTTGCTGGTATGGAGAACGATTTCCTTCACGTTCGCCAGATCGACCCCGCGCCGCAGCTCGAAGGCCAGATCGATGATGGCCTGGGCCTGGTACTCGGCGGAGTGTGCCTTGGTGTACGTCTCCAGGATCGCGCGAGGTGCTTCGTCCGGAGCCGGCAGAGAGACGACGTATTCGGCGTCCGGCCCGTCCAGCATCCACGCGATCACGGAATCCTCGCCCTCGTAGATCGGACTCGGGGCGGTCTCGCCGCGCATGGCGCGATCCACCGACTCGATGGCGAGCTTGCCGGAGAAACCGGGGACATAAGCCTTCCACGAGCTGATCTCCCCCTTGCGCGACTGACGGGTGGAGAACGACAGGTGAACGGCCTGATTCACCGCCTGGTAGATTACTTCCGTCGGCAGCCCCAGCATCGCGCCGATACCGGCGACGGTTCCCGGCGCCAGGTGCGCCAGGTGGTCCTTTTTGTGCACGTGGAGGTTGATCGATTTCATGAGCGCGACGTGGACCTCGTATGCGACGAGGATGCCGCGGGTGAGATCCTCGCCGTCGCGGCCGCATTGCTGGGCGACCGCGACGAGTGGCGCGATGCAATCGCCCGGGTGGCCGAACTCGACCGACAGGAAGGTATCGTGGAAGTCGAGCTCTCGCACCGCGACCGCGTTGGCCCAGGCAGCCCACTGCGCGTGCACCCGGGTCGACGGTTCGAGGCCGAACAGCGTCGCGCCGCCGGCGCGGGGGTTGGCCAGGGCCTGGGCCCGGGCCGCGGCGACGGGTGTGCGGTTGATGGCGGCGAGGGCGACGGACGCGTTGTCCACCAGGCGGCATCCCGCCATGGACACGGCGACCGGGTCGAGGGGCGCCGACCCCGCGGCGAAGGCCGCGATGGCCCAGGCCAGCTGCTCTTCCCGCGGGAGCATCGCCGATGACGGGTGCACCCGTACGATGTGTTCTTCCAAGGAAATCCTCCACCGGGCCTGATACTCGGCGTCTGGCGCTCTATGCCCGGAGCATACACTCAGGCGCTGCCGGTACAAGGATTTCACGGCGCCCCGCCGAGTCGTCGACGGGAAAAAAGAAACCCGCTAATCTTGGCGGCGATGAGCACTGAGTCCGTCCAAACCACGCTGCGCCGTGCCCTTGATCTCCATCAAGCAGGGAAGCTCGGCGATGCCGAGCGTCTGTACGGCGAGGTCATCGACGCCGATCCGGGCAATCCCGACGCCCTTAACCTGCGCGGCGTGCTGGCTCAGCATCTGGGACAGAACGACGTTGCGGAGGGCTTCATCCGGCGCGCGCTCGCCGCCAACCCCCGCTTCGCCGACGCCCACTACAACCTCGGCATCGCGTTGCAGGGCCAGGGCCGGCTGGACGATGCCGTCTCGGCATATCGAGAGTCCCTCCAGCTGAGCTCCGAGTCGCCGGATGCCTATCACAACATGGGGAACTGCCTGCACGAGCTCGGACGACTCGACGAGGCGATCGAGTGCCAGCGCCAGGCGATCGCTATCGATCCGCGGGACCCGAACACCCACAACAGTCTCGGCGTTGCGCTTTACGATGCGGGGAGCTTGGACGAAGCCATCGTGGCCTACGATCGCGCGATCGCCCTCGATGCCGGCCACGCGCCCGCCCACGGTAACAAGGCGGGCGTACTGCTCGCGAAAGGCATGGCGGAGGAAGCGGTCACGGCATTTCGACGGGCTTCGGCGCTGCGACACGGCCACGGAGAGCGGAGCGCGAAGACCGAGCTGGTCCCCCGGCACAGAATTCATCACGACGCGGAGCAGATACGGTACCTGCAGACGCAGGGTCTGCTCGCTGCCGACTACGAAGGATATGCGCGAGCGTTGTGCGAGCTCGATGATCAGCTGACGAGCGCACCAGACGATTCACGCCCCGTGCCCATCGGCGGGGGAGAGAACGAGGATCTCGCGCCGTCATTCAACCAGTTCGTGTATCTCTCACCCGGCGAGCGCGTATCGTCCGGTGGTCTAAATCCGGAACTGGACTTCGACGCCATCGAGTCCGCCTATCTGGATTCCCGGCCGGAGGTCGTTGTCGTCGACGATCTGTTGAGCGACGAGGCTCTGGCCGGGTTGCGGACCTTCTGTCTCGAGTCGACCATCTGGAAGAAGAACTACGATAACGGCTACGTCAGCGCCAAGCTCGGACACGGTTTCGAGTCTGCGCTGCTGTTCCAGATCGTCGACGAGCTGCGCCAGCGTTTCCCGAAGATCTTTGCCGATCACCGCCTCGGACAGTCGTGGGCGTTCAAGTACGACAGCCACATGAACGGGGTGAATCTACACGCCGACTTTGCGGCCGTGAACGTCAACTTCTGGATAACGCCCGACAGCGCCAATCGGGATCCGGAGTCTGGCGGGTTGATAATCTGGGACGAGAACTCTCCGAACAACTGGGGGTTCAGCGACTACAATCGCGACTCGAGGAAGATGCGGGAGTTCCTGAAGTCACGTGGTGCGCGGCCCATCAAGGTCCCCTACCGCGGGAACCGCGCCATCTTCTTCAATTCCACCCTGTTCCACGAGACGGATCGCATCGATTTCGAAGACGGCTACGAGAACCGCAGAATCAACGTCACGCTGCTCTACGGCCGAGGATTACGGACTAGCTAGAATCGAGCGGGTGAGACACTCAGTGATCCGATTTCTCCGGGAGCCGCTCGTCCAGTTCCTGCTCATCGGCGCGTGCATTTACGGCGCCTACGCGCTCTTCGGCGTGCCCGACGAGGACGCCGGCGAGCGTACCATCGTGGTCGATGCGAACCGGATCGAGGGATTCGCGGCCGCCTGGCAGCGACGATGGAATCGTCCGCCGACCAGCCAGGAGATCGACGGGATAATCCAGCAGTTCATCCGCGAGGATATTCTCTATCGCGAAGCGGTAGCGATGGGGCTCGATGAGGACGACCCCATCACCCGCCGGAGGATGGCTCAGAAGCTCGAGTTTCTCACCAGGGACGTAGCGCGCCTGAAGGAGCCACGGAACGGGGAGCTCGAGCGCTACTTCGAAGAGAGCGTGGATCTGTATCGGAAACCCGACCTCATCACGCTCAGCCACGTGTATCTCGACCCGGACAAGCGCGGAGGCGAGACGCTGGATGATGCCGCGGAGCTTCTGACGGAGCTTCGGGCCGCCGGCGAGCCGGACCCGGGCTCGTTGCGCTCCGGGGACCGGACCATGCTGCAGAGCTACTATCCCGCGAAAT
>CBDTYP010000153.1:0-7277 GCA_965364645.1 uncultured Gammaproteobacteria bacterium
GATCGCCTGGCCGCGACCGGAACACGCTTCGACAACGCCTACACCCCCTCGCCGGTGTGCGTGTCGGCACGCGCGAGCCTCGCGACGGGCCGCTGGGTGCACGAGACCGGTTGCTGGAGCAGCGCGGAGCCCTACACGGGGTCCCAACCGGGCTGGGGGCATCGGCTGGCGGCCGGCGGACACCGGTCGGTATCCATCGGCAAGCTCCACTACCGCTCGACGACGGACGACAACGGGTTCGATACGGAGATCATGCCCATGCACGTGGTCAACGAGCTCGGCTGGGTCAAGGGACTCCTGCGGGATCCCCTGCCATCCTACGAGGAAGGGACCGCGGAGTTCGCGTCTCAGATCGGCGCCGGGGACACGTCATACACACGCTACGACGAGCACATCGGGGATGCCGCCTGCGACTGGATCGAGGCCCACGGCACGCAGCAGGACAAGCCGTGGGTACTGTTCGTATCCTTTGTGAGTCCCCACTATCCATTGCAGGCGCCGCAGGCATTCTATGATCTGTACACGCCGGCAGACGTCGGCGCCCCCCGCAGCCCCCACGAGCGGCCGCGGCACCCGGTCCTCCAGAAGCTCTACGGGTTCTACGACTACGACCGGCACTTCGACGAGGCGAGTGCGCTGCAGGCCCGCATCGGGTACTACGGACTCTGCTCCTTCATGGACTACCAGGTGGGCAACATACTCGGCACCCTCGAGGACTGCGGTCTCACCGACTCCACCCGGATCATCTATACCAGCGACCACGGGGAGATGCTCGGCAATCACGGCATGTGGACCAAGATGCTCATGTACGAGGAATCCGCCGGGATCCCATTGATTCTCAACGGCCCGGGCGTCCCCATGGGCAACGCGGTGTCGACCCCCGCGTCCCTCGTGGACTGCTATCCGACGATCCTGGAGAGCGTCGGCGCCGACGACCACGGCGCGAAGACGCGGCCGGGACACTCCCTCGTGGCGCTCGCCAACGGGGCAGAGCCCGATCGCACTATCCTGAGCGAGTACCACGACGGCGGCTCACCGACCGGGTACTTCATGATTCGCCGGGACGAATGGAAGTACATCCACTACGCAGGCGCCGACGCGCAGCTCTTCAACCTGCGCGACGATCCCTTCGAGGAAGACGATCTCGGTCGTGATCCCGGACACCGGGGCGTGCGATCCGACTGCGAGGCGGCGCTGCGCGGGATTCTCGATCCGGACGCGGTCAACCGACAGGCGTTCGCCGATCAGGCGCGGCGGGTCGAGTCGCTGGGCGGCCGCGATGCCGTCCTGGGCATGACCGGGCAACAGTTCGGTTTCACGCCTCTCACGGGCGTAATGACGGGAAGCGAGTCCGATGCCGACGGCCTATGACGCCATTGCGCCGGAGTACGCGCGCCACCGCTCCAGCCAGCCCTTCGTCGTCGAGATCCTGGGTCGGCTGCGGAGCCATGCGGGTGGCGGAGCCGTGCTCGAGGTCGGATGCGGGACCGGCGACTACGCCGCGGCGATGGTGACAACGACGTCGTGCACCGTCCACGCGCTGGACGCTTCCCGGGAGATGCTGCGCCACGCCCCCGAGCTGGAGGCGCTCAACCCCATTCAGGGGCACGCCGGGAGCCTGCCCGTCGCGGACGCCGCCCTCCACATGATCTACTCGGTGAACATGATTCACCACCTGGAGACCGTCGCGCCCTACTTCCGGGAAGCGTTCCGCGCCCTCGCACCCGGCGGCATCCTCTGCACGGCGACGGACTCCGAGGCCATCATCCGGCGCCGGAATCCGCTGTCGCGGTACTGGCCATCGACGGTGCCGTTGGAGCTCCAGCGCTACCACGATCTGCGGGCGCTGCGCGGGGAGATGTCGGCCGCGGGGTTTCGCGATGTGGACACCTGCGAAGGCCGGTCGACGTTCCCCATCGACGACACCCGTCCCTATCGAGACAAGGCCTTCTCCTGCCTGGAGCTGATCGCCGAAGACGCATTCCAGCGCGGCCTGCGCGCCATGGCGGCGGACCTCGAGGCCGGGCCTCTGGAGGGTGTCTCGGAGCTGGTCTTCCTGTGGGGAAGGCGGCCCTGAGCCCCGCCCGCCATCGACAGGGGTCCCGGATGGCGGCAAGATAATGTCTGCCGGGAAGCAGCCCCGGCCGGGAGCACACCATGGGTCGCATCGTCGAGATCGGAAGCCTGCGCGAGCCCGTCGAGGTAATCGATGAGCCGCTGCCTGCGCCCGAGGATCGCATCGGGCGCATCAGGCACCACAACGGCGAGAACGTCGATATCACCTTCGAGACCCTGCAGGAGCTCATGGAGGTCGCCCGCGAAGCACGCCGCGAAGCGCTCGCGATGGGACCGGCGCATGGGCGCCGCCCGCAATCCTTCCCGGCATGACCGCGAAAGCCGTGATCCGCGCCGCACGGGAAGACGAGCATGCGCTGTTGACTGACCTCGCGCTCCGCTCGAAGGCACACTGGGGCTACAGCGAGCGGTTCATGGCGGACTGCATCGACGAGCTGACCATCAGTGAGGAAGACATTCGCGAGCACCCGTTCTTCGTCGTGGAAAAGCGCGGCGACGTGATCGGCTTCTGCGGATTGCAGATGCTGAACGGCGCCAGGGGCGAGCTGATCGACGTGTTCGTCGAGCCGTCGCATTTGCGCGAGGGTCACGGCCGGCGCCTGGTGGAACACGCGAAGCAGGTGGCGCGGACCCGCGGCTTGAGCAGTCTCGTGGTGGAGGCGGACCCCAACGCACGGGAATTCTACTGCAGCTGCGGCGGCCGGCAGATCGGCACCGTTCCGTCCGGGAGCATACCCGGGCGGCGCCTGCCGCTCATCGAGATCGCCCTCTAGCAGATCTCCCCCGAAGACCGCCCCTGAACATCGACGACAGGATACCCGTACACCTTGAATCCCGACCCTGCAAACCTGACCCTGCTGGACCGCGCGCTGCGCGAGCTCGACAAGGGCTTCTCCGCGCTGCCAGACACCGACGCCGGCGACGACATCGAGGCCATGGGTGAGATCCTCCTCGACGTGGCCCGGCGCATGCACGACAACTTTCCCTATCAGCATCCCCTCTACGCCGGACAGATGCTGAAACCTCCCCATGCCATCGCCCGCCTCGCCTACTCACTCGCCATGGGTATCAATCCCAACAACCATGCCCTCGATGGCGGCCGGGCGAGCTCGACGATGGAGAAGGAATGCGTCGCCGACATCGCGGCCATGTTCGGATGGGACGATCACCTCGGACACCTGACGAGCAGCGGTACGATAGCTAACCTCGAAGCGCTGTGGGTCGCGGGCCAGATCCACCCGGGCGGGAAGATCCTCGCTTCGGAGCAGGCCCACTATACCCACGGCAGGATCTCCCAGGTTCTGAAGCTCGACTTCGCGAGCGTCGCCGTGGACGCCTGCGGGCGCATGGACATGGGCGCGCTCGAGAAGCAGTTGAGCGGCGGCGACGTCGGCACCGTCGTGGCGACCCTTGGCACGACGGGGACGGGCTCGGTGGATCCGTTGCCCGCGATCCTCGCGCTCGCCGCGAAATACGGATCCCGCGTCCACGTAGATGCGGCCTACGGCGGCTACTTCCGTATCGCGGACAACCTGGATGAGGATGCGCGCGCCGCTTTCGATCGGATCGACGACGCCGATTCCATCGTCATCGATCCCCACAAGCACGGCCTGCAGCCCTACGGCTGCGGCTGCGTGCTGTTTCGCGACCCAAAGGTGGGCAGCATCTACAAGCACGACTCTCCCTATACCTACTTCAGCTCCGACGAGCTGCACCTCGGCGAGATCAGCCTCGAGTGCTCCCGGGCCGGGGCGTCGGCGGTAGCGCTGTGGGCCACCATGCGCCTGCTGCCGTTGACGCCGGGTGGTGAATTCGCGCAGGGCCTCGCACTAGGGCGGACGGCGGCGCTCACTCTCCACGATCGCCTGCGCGCGGACTCGCGCTACCTGACGATGATGCGCCCTGAGCTCGACATCGTCGTGTGGGCGCCGGCGGACCGATCCGCGAGCACCATCTCAACGCGCTCCTCGAGACTCTTCGACGCCGCCGCGGACATGCATCTGCATCTCGCGCTGATGGAGTTACCCGCAACACTCTTGAGCCACCACTGGCCCCGGGTCGAGTTCGATCGCGACTACGTCACCTGTCTTCGCTCGTGCCTCATGAAGCCCGAGCACGAAGCATGGGTGGACACCATCTGGTCGATCCTCGACAAGCTGGCGGACAACCAATAAGGAACAGCACACATGGCACGCATCGCGATCGGGGGCTTCCAGCACGAGACCAACACCTTCGCACCGGCTAAGGCGGACCTCGCCGCGTTCGAGCGGGCCGGCGCGTGGCCGGGCCTCTCCCGGGGGCGCGAGATGTTCGACGCCGTTGAGGGCGTCCACCTGCCGATCACCGGCGCCATGGAAACCCTGGATCGATACGGCCACGAGCTCGTGCCGCTGCTGTGGTGCTCGGCGACGCCATCGGCCCACGTGACCGAGGATGCATTCGAGCGCATCGTCGAGATGATGCTTGCCGAGCTCGGGCGCGAGATGCCGGTGGACGGCGTGTACCTCGATCTGCACGGCGCCATGGTGTGCGAGCATCTCGAGGACGGCGAGGGAGAGCTCCTGAGACGTCTGCGGGCGCTCGTGGGCGACGACCTGCCGATAGCGGTGAGCCTCGATCTACACGCGAACATCACCGAGGCGATGGTCCGCCACGCGAGCGTGTTGGATGTATTCCGCACCTATCCCCACGTGGATATGGGCGAGACCGGTGGGCGCACGGCCGCCCACCTGCACCAGCTACTCGAAAGCGGTGAGCGCTGGGCGTCGGCGTTGCGCCACACGGACTTCGTCATTCCCCTGAATTGGGGCTGCACGATCGTGGATCCGGCAAAGACACTCTACGAGCGCATGCCGGGTCTCGTCGCCGATCCGGTGACCGCGGTGTCCCTGGGCTGCGGGTTTCCGCTGGCGGACATTGCCGAGATGGGACCGGCGATCGTGACCTACGCGCGGGATCAGGCGGCGGCCGACGGCGCCGCCGACGCGCTGCTCGCCATGGTGAACCAGCGGGAACCGGATTTCGCCGGTGGCATCTGGGAGCCGGATGAGGCGGTCGCCGAGGCTCTCGCGCGGATGGCGGATGCCCGGGGGCCGGTCGTCCTCGCCGACACCCAGGACAACCCCGGCGGCGGCGGCACCGGCGACACCACCGGGATGCTGCGGGCGTTGGTAAAAGGCAAGGCGACGGGCGCCGTGCTGGGCGTAATCTGCGACCCGGAAGCCGCGGCGGCGGCCCACGCCGCCGGCGTCGGCGCGGAGCTGTCCCTCGCGCTCGGCGGGAAGTCCGGCGCTCCAGGACAGCAATCCTACGACGCGAGCTACAAGGTCCTCGCTCTCGGCGACGGCCGCTTTACCGCCACCGGACCCATGTGGCTCGGCTCTCGCGTGCAGCTCGGCCCCATGGCGCTGCTGGAAATCTCGGGAGTCCGGGTGCTGATCGCGTCCCGCGCCATGCAGGCCGCCGACCAGGCGATGTTCCGTCATCTGGGCATCGAGCCAGTGGAGCAGTCCATCATGGTGCTGAAGAGCTCGGTGCACTTTCGCAACGACTTTCAGGATATCGCCGACCGGATTCTGATCGTGGCGGCGCCGGGGCCCGTGTATGCTGTCCCGAGCCGGCTCGAGTTTCGCAACCTGCGCCCGGGAATACGGCTTGCGCCGCGGGCGGCGGGCTGACCTGGACCAATATTGGAGCTTCCGAGTCTATCTAGCATGATTGAGTTGACTAGCGTCCCGTTGCGCTGCATGAGGGTGGCAGAAACGTTCGAAATTTCGCCGAACTCGATGAGGTTGAAGCGATGAAGCTGGGGAAGGCAGCTCTCGGTGTGGTGTTCGCGGGCATGCTTGCCGCATGCGGCGAGGAGCCGCCACCGCTACCGGAACGCATCCGGACGGTCAAGACAGCCGTCATATTCGAGCGCGCCAGCGGCCATACCCGGCAGTTTCCGGGTGTGGTCGAGCCCGTCGATTCATCGAACATCAGTTTCGAGGTGTCCGGTATCGTGCACGAGGTTAACGTCGATGCCGGCGACGCAGTCAACGCCGGGCAGGTACTCGCCGTTCTCGACGGCAAGCCATTCGAGCTCAATGTGACGTCCGCCGAGGCAGCCCTGTCGCGGGCGCAGGCCCAGGTCAAGGAGGCGAAGAGTAACTACGATCGCGAGCGCCGTATCTACGCTCAGGATCCTGGCGCGACGACGGAGAAAAGTGTAGAGCGCGCGCGCGCCGCCTATGAGAGTAGGCGCCAGAACGTCAGCTACGCGCGCGCGCAGCTCGACCTCGCCCACCGTGATCTCAAGAAGACGGAGCTGCTGGCGCCGTTCGAAGGGCAGGTCGCCACCCGAGATATCGAGCCATTCGAGGAGGTTCGTCGCGGGCAGCCGATCTTCGAGCTGTTCGCAGAGGGCGCGATGCAGGTGGCGGTGCAGATTCCCGAGAACACGATCGAGGATGTCTACGTCGGGCAGCCCGCCGAGATTCGGCTTCCGACCCTCGGCAACCGTGTGCTGCAAGGTGCGGTCACGGAGGTCAGCTCTGCTGCGCGGGGGGCGAACGCGTTTCCTGTCAAGGCGACGATTGGCGCGAGCGACAACCGCATCCGACCGGGTATCACCGCCGAGCTTTCACTGCTGCTGCCCGGGCAGTTCGATCAGGACGCCTACCTGGTCCCGATGACAGCGCTCGCGCCCGGTGAGGGTGCGTCGCGCTCGTATATCTTCCTGTTCGACTCGGCATCCTCGACCGTCCGCCGCACCGCCGTCGCCAACAAGGGGATCGTCGGCGACCTGGCCGCGATTGCCGGAGAGATCGGGCCGGGCGATGTGGTGGTCGTGGCCGGGGTCAGCTTTCTCAGTGACGGGCAGACGGTGAGGCTGCTCGAGACGGCGCCACCGCCGAGCGGCGGCTGACGCCTGGCGGAGCGACCCACTATGTCGGGCATCACCCGCTTCGCGATCGATGCGCCCCGCCTCACCCAGGTCTTCATCTTCCTGGTCATCGTCACGGGGCTCGCCCAGTTCTTCGCCTTCCCGCGCCAGGAAGATCCCTCGATCACCATCCGCGAGGTGGTCATCTCCGCCCACTTCCCGGGCATGGCGCCGCTCGACGTCGAGCAGCTCATCACCCGCCGAATCGAGGAGGAGCTCCGCTCGCTGCCCGAGATCGACGACATCTGGTCCGACTCCAAGACCGGAGTTGCGA
>CBDTYP010000154.1:0-7265 GCA_965364645.1 uncultured Gammaproteobacteria bacterium
AGAACCGTGAGAAACTGGCGCCCGGGGTTCCCGTGGTGTTTGCCACCGTCGGCGATAGCGGCACGCGTCTCGCGGACGGTCACCCGAATCTCACCGGGGTCTCGGAGTCAGGCGACTTCGTCTCGACTCTCGACCTGGCCTTCAAGCTGCACCCCGACCTCGAGCACATGGTGTTCGTGAGCCCCGGGATCAGGAGCCGCCATCTCGTCGAGTCCATGGTGGCCGACTACCGCCCGGAGATGGGGCTCTCCATCTGGCATGAGGAGTCCCTCGGGGAGATCGAGCGCGCGCTGAGCCTCCTGCCGAAGAATTCCGTACTGGTCCCCGTCGGGGAGCCGGTCACCGCGGGTGGCGTCGCCATGCCCATGAACAAGTTCGTCGCATGGATCGCCGGACGCACCGATGCGCCCATCTACACGGTATGGGACTTCGCCCTCGGGCACGGGATCGTCGGCGGACATCTCGTCAGCGGTTACTCCCAGGGTGAGACACTCGCGCAGAGCGCTCTGCGGATCCTCCGCGGCGAGCCGATGGATCAGATCCCCATCAACACCAGCAGCCCGAATCGCTACATGTTCGATCACGCGCAGCTGGAGCGATTCGGCGTCGATACCCTTCTGCTCCCGTCGGGCAGCGTCATCGTGAACGAGCCGACAACCCTGTACGGCCAGCACAAGCAGGCCGTATGGCTCGCGCTCGCCGTCATCACGACGTTGTCCCTCGCCATACTGTTTCTGGGATTCAACGTGCGCCGCCGCCAGCGCGCCGAGCACAGCCTGAGGACCAATCAGGAGCGCTTCCGCGACTTCGCGGAATCCGCGGCGGACTGGTTCTGGGAAACGGACTCGGAGTCCCGGTTCACCTACATCTCCCGACGTGCCCAGGATGTCCTGGGCGTATCAGTGCAGGCGCTCAGCGGTCGCACGATCGACGAGGTGTTCGGCGGCAGCGACGAGTCGGCCGAGGACCTCGAAAAGGGGACTTCTGAGCGACGCGAGCACGCGCCGTTTCAGATGCAGAGCTTCTGGCGTCGTCCCGACGGTGTCCGGCGGGTCATCAGCACGTCGGGTAGGCCCATCCGCGATGCGTACGGTGAGTTCGAGGGATACCGGGGCACGAGCCGCGACATCAGCGACTCCTACAGCCTCACCGAGGAGCTCGGCTATCAGGCGAGCCACGATACGCTGACGAATCTTCTGAATCGCCGCGCATTCGAACAACGTCTGCAGACCCTGCTGACGCGACTCAAGGAGTACCCCGGAGACCACGCGCTCTGCTACCTCGACCTGGATCAGTTCAAGGTGGTAAACGACACGTGCGGCCACGTGGCCGGCGACGAGCTGTTGCGGCGCCTGGCGGAGCGGCTGCAGCATCAGGTGCGCAAGCGCGATACCGTGGCGCGTCTCGGAGGCGACGAGTTCGGCGTTCTTCTCGAGGACTGTCCGCCAGAGAAGGCCTGGCAGCTTGTATCGAACCTACATCAGTGCATCAACGAATTTCAGTTCCAATGGAATGACCAGTCGTTTCACGTGGGAGCCAGCATCGGCCTCGTGCCGATCAACTCGCCTGATACGACACTCGACGAGCTTTTGGCCGCCGCCGATCGTGCCTGCTACGTCGCTAAGGACGGAGGACGAAACCGCGTGCATCTGTACCGCAGCGACGACATCGCGGTCGCGAACACCCGCGGGGAGATACGCTGGGTGAATCGCATTCAACGGGCGCTGGAAGAGGACAGGCTGGTCATCTGTCTCCAGCCCATTCAAGCCGTCTCCGCGAGCGCGCCGCCGGGGGAACTCTGCGAGGTCCTGGTACGCCTCATAGACGAGAAGGGCGCGCTGGTGAATCCATCGGCGTTCCTGCCGGCGGCGGAGCGGTACAATTTGAGTACAGAGCTCGATCGCCGGGTGCTGGACGTGGCACTGCGTCATTTCACCGCGAACCGCGAAAGGCTCGAACAGCTCTCCATCGCATTCGTCAACCTGTCCTCTCAGACGTTCGGGAACCGCTCCTTCCTCGACTACGTCAAGGAGCGCGCGAATCATTACGAGATGCCGCTGGAGAAACTTTGTTTCGAAATCTCGGAGCGCACGGCCCTCGCGCGCTTCGACGACGCCAAAGACTTCGTCGACTCGCTCCGGCAGCTCGGGTGCCGATTCGCCCTCGATGATTTCGGCAGGGGTGCGTACTCCTTCCGCTACCTGAAGGAGCTCCAGGTCGACTTCGTCAAGATCGACGGGTCCTTCGTGAAGAACATGCTGAATGACCCGATGGATCTGGTGGTGGTACGCGCCATCAACGATATCGCCCGTCTCAGTAACGCGGCTACCATCGCGGAGTACGTGGAGAGCGCCGATATCCTCGCGAACCTCGCCGAGCTCGGGATCGACTACGCTCAAGGCTTCGCCGTCGGCCGGCCGATGCCCATCGCCGAGCAGGCGGCCTGACTCAGGCCGCCACCAGCGGAAACTCCGGAAACGGTGCTACAGAGCGGTGGCGTAGCAGCAGCACGTCGAGGCCGTTCATCGGTTCGAAGAAGGTCATGAAGTCCTTCATGAGCACCGCATCTGTAACTGGGTCGCCGATGCCCTGTCGCACCCTATCGAACAGCTCACCCATGGTGCGGGTTCCGTCGATGCCCGCGATCAGATCTCCGCTGTACCTGCCAACGTCGAACTGAACCGCGGCCCCGCGATAGTTGATACCGCACTCGCGGCCGGCCGCGCTGCGAAAGTGTTGCGCGAGGCCATCCGGGTCGAAGTAGAGAAAGAAGGGCACCATGTCAGGGTCTTCCGGAGACGCGATCCGGCCATCGGCTCCCGGTGCGGCGTAGAACCCGTGACACGTGATAAGGCAACTGATTGCTTCCGCGATTGCCTGCCGTTGCGGGCGCGGCATCGATTGGATATGGGAGCGCAACGTCGGGTCCCTGATCCACGTCGTTGGATCGTACAGGCAGCGGAAGTCGGGTGGGTCGGTGTGGAAAGACGTGAACTCGATCAGCTCCAGCTGCTCGCGCGCCAGGAAGTCGTAGATCTCGAGAACGCTGTACGCGCGGTCCTGCTCGTGCAGTAGAACGTCGTTCAAGTTGCTGTCGTCTTCGAGAAACTCGCTGAGTACGCGATTCGGACCGCCCCCGCGGCGCAGCCAGTTGGTGTCGGGCATGCGCTCGACCACGTGGCGGGCGTGGCGAGTCTTCTGTCGCGGATCCTGAACCCCGTCGTTCACCAGGGCCATGAGCTCCTGGCCGGCATAGACCGCCATCCTCCCTGCGCGACCGTACAACATGAGGCTCATGGCCCCTTCCGGCGAGAGCGCGCTGCGCAGCGCCTCGAGACCCCGTTCGGGTTCCGGGAGATGATGCAGGACTCCCGTGCAGCTGATCAGCTCGAAGGGGGGGAATGCCATCGACGGGATATCCAGTATCGAGCGATGATGCCATTCGATGTTCTCGAGGCCGCGGATGCGAGCCCGCTCCTTCGCGATGCTCAGGCTGGACTCGCTGATGTCCACGTAGGTAACCGTCGCGTCGTAGTTGCGCAGCTGCTCGGCGAGGAAGATCGTGTGATCCCCGGTGCCTCCCCCCGCGACCAGGACGCGGAAGCCGTCGCCGAAGCTCTGCCGTCCACCGAAACAGAAGTGATTCAGCTTGCCCAGCGACTCCTGCTCCGCCACCAGCAGGCGTCTCTCCTCATCCCGGGGATCCCGCAACGGGAACGGGTAGTCCTCGTACATGCCGCGGACGTTCGATGCGTACTGGGACGGCGTGTCATGTTCTTCGTTCATCAGGGTGATTCTCCCATACGCCCGGGCGGAGTTCGAACCGCCCGACACATGGACACCCGTCTCGGGTTTTCCCTCGACAAGGGTTGCGCTAGGATGCTCCGAGCAAGAAGCATTGACCAGGCACGCTGTTGGTCCTTAGATCCTGCCAGGGGGAAACATGTCTGAATCCGGATCGAATCTGCACACCGAAACCGTCGCCATTGCAGCGGACGGCACCGAGTTGGATTGCTATCTAGCCTACGACGAGGGAAGCGCCACGCCGCATCCGGGCGTTCTCGTCGTGCACGAATGGTGGGGCCTGAACGACTATGTCCGCGGGCGCGCCAACATGCTCGCGGAGCTCGGGTTTACGGCGCTCGCCGTCGACATGTACGGCGGCGGCCAGGTGGCCGCGGACTCCGACGAGGCGGGTCAGCTGATGAACGGGGTCCTCGCGGACATCGGCCAGGCCGAGTCCCGCATGGGATCGGCGCTGGAGTATCTGCAGAATCATCCGAGCGTGGATTCGGGACGTATCGCCGCCATCGGTTACTGCTTCGGCGGTGGCGTGGTATTGCACTCCGCCCGCATCGGCATGCCCCTCGCCGGCGTCGTCAGCTACCATGGCTCCCTCGGCTCGATGCATACCCCTGCCCCGGGGAGTGTGCGGGCGAAGGTCATGGTCTGTCACGGTGCCGAGGACGTGTTGATCCCCGAGGAGCAGATCGCCGCCCTGCACGAAGAGATGAAGACCGCTGGCGCGGACCTCCGCTTTACATCCTACCCGGGGGCGTTACACGGCTTCACCAATCCCGACGCCGATGCGAACGGCAAGAAGTACGGATTGCCGCTGGCCTATGACGCGGAGACGGACAAGCAGTCCTGGCAGGCAACCCAGGTCTTCTTCAAGGAGATCTTTGCCTGAGTCGGGACGGGGAAGAGTCTCACGGACCGCCGCAACATCCGGGTGGCCTCGTGCCCCCGGAAGCTTCAGAGTGCCTCCCTCGGGAGGACCACGAATGATGAAGCTCGAATCTCTGCGTGAGGGCATCGACGCCGTCGACTGGACCGGCATGGAGTCGGATCTGGATTCCAGGGGCTACGCTCTGACGCCCGCATTGCTGTCGGAGAGCGATTGCGCCGAAATCGCGGCTCTCTACGAGCGCGAGTCTCTGTTCCGGAAGACGGTGGTGATGGCGCGTCACAGCTATGGCGAGGGCGCGTACCGCTACTTCGCCGAGCCAGTGCCGGAGCCCGTCGTCACGATCCGGGAACGCCTGTACCCGCCGCTGGCGGCAATCGCGAATCGCTGGGCCGAGCGGTTGCGCATGGGCACGCGCTATCCGGATACCATGGACGGGTACCGCGCCCTCTGCGGGCGTGCGGGCCAGACCCACCCGACGCCGTTGATCCTCGACTACCACGAGGGGGGCTTCAACTGCCTGCACCAGGATGTATATGGTGAGCTCGCGTTTCCGCTCCAGGCGGCGGGAATGTTGAGCCGGCCGGGAAGCGACTTCGATGGCGGTGAGTTTCTTCTCGTCGAGCAGCGCCCCCGCATGCAGTCCCGGGGCGAAGCCATCGTTCTCGCCCAGGGGCAGTTCATCGTCTTCCCGAATCAGCTTCGTCCTGTAGCGGGAAGCCGCGGCGACTATCGCGTCAAAGTCCGCCACGGCGTGAGTCGCATACGCTCCGGGCATCGTCGTACACTGGGGATCATATTTCACGATGCCCGTTGAGGCAGGGAGGGTGCATTGCGAACCGCGATCGTAACCGGTGCCAGCCGCGGCATCGGGCGCGCCATCGCCGCGCGCCTGCTGGCGGACGGCTGGGCCGTCATCAACATGGATGTCGCACCGCCCGCCGCCGATCCGGATCTCGGCGATCGGTGGGTGGAGACGGACCTGAGCGATGCGGACGCGACCCTGGCCGCCCTCGAGACCGTGCTTAGGGACGGACCCGTCACGGGGCTCGTCAACAATGCCGCCATCGGCCGCATGTCCGCGCTGGACGAGACGTCGGTCGCGGAGTTCGACGAGTCGGTGGCCGTCAACATGCGCGCGCCGATGCTCTGCGCCCAGGCCGTGCTGCCGGCCATGAAGGCCGAGGGCTTCGGCCGCATCGTCAACATCGCGAGCCGGGCACATCTCGGCAAGACTCTGCGCACCAGCTATGCCGGAACCAAGGGGGCCATCGTCTCGATGACCAGGGTATGGGCCCTGGAGCTGGCGGGGAACGGCATCAGCGTCAATGCCATCGCGCCCGGGCCGGTGCGCACGGAGCTCTTCGAGCGTGCGAACCCTCCGGAGGATCCCCGCACGCGACAGATCGTCGACGCCATCCCGATGGGTCGACTCGGTGAGCCCGAGGACGTGGCCAACGGCGTCGGATTCTTCTTCGACCAACGATCGGGATTCGTTACGGGTCAGGTGCTATACGTCTGCGGCGGCGTGACCCTCGCCCGGGGCGGGAGCTGATTGCACGACAAAGAGGACCATCCGAATGAAGGCGCACATCGATCTAGCTCACCCGGAGGCAAAGTCCTTCAACGGACACTTATCGGTCATATCGCAACGAGTGCTCGGTGCCGCCGGATGGCAACATACGCTGTCCGATCTCTACGCCATGGATTTCGACCCTCGCGAAGGTCCGAATCACTACATGTCTCGCAAAGACGCGGACGTGTTTCATACTAAGACCGAACAGCGTTTCAACGCGGAGAACGAATCGACGCCCCCGGATGTAAGGTCGGAAACACAACGCTTGCTGGATGGACCGTGTTTTCGTGTATGGCCGCATGTATCGGAGCGTCATGCGTTATGACACGGGAATTTGCTCGGGAAAGAGAATGCTCGCGTGTGTAACCACTGGCGCGGGCGAAGAAGCCTGCTCTCATAGCGGAAGAGAAGGAGACACGCGCCTTCATCTTTGGCCGGTTCTCTTCTCATTCGAAGTCATTGTCCCGCCAATCAGATGCCTCGTTTGCACAACAAGACAATTGAGCTATCGGAGACCCAGGTAATGAGAACGACCAGACTGAGCCTCTTGCTGCTTCTATTCTGTGCGGCTCAAGCCGTGGTGGCGCAAGAGAAGCCCAATGTCTTATTGATTTTTCTGGACAATTTCGGTTGGGGTGAGCCGGGATTCAATGGTGGCGGAATCATTCGCGGCGCCGCTACGCCGACCCTCGACAAACTGGCTTCCGAGGGCCTGCGACTTACGAACTTCAATGTCGAGGTTCAGTGCACGCCGTCACGTTCCGCCATTATGACTGGACGCTACGCGATCCGCAGCGGCAACGGCACAGTTCCGTTGGGAGAGGGCGTGTATGGCCTGGTGCAGTGGGAAGTCACCATGGCCGAGATGTTCTCCGCAGCAGGCTACGCGACCGGGATGTACGGAAAGTGGCATCTCGGACGCACCGAGGGGCGTTTCCCGACGGACCAGGGATTCGACGAATGGTATGGCGTCCCCAACTCCACCGATGAGTCAGTGTACTC
>CBDTYP010000155.1:0-7260 GCA_965364645.1 uncultured Gammaproteobacteria bacterium
CCCTGACGGCGTGGTTTGGGAAATACGTATACTGTCCCTGAATTTATTTTTGCAGACGCTTCCTCAACAGGTTCACCGCGCTGATGACGGCGTACTGGCGGATGCGTTGCCGATCTCCCGGGAGCTGCACCTGTTGCGCCTCGGTGGCGCCGTCCATGGAAAGACCCAGGAACACCGTGCCGACGGGTTGGCCCTCCTGCTCGGCGGGCCCCGCGACTCCGGTGGTGGCGAGCGCCACGTCCGCGCCCAGCGCCCGGCACGCGCCCGCGGCCATTGCCTGCGCGGCCTCCGCCGACACGACGGGGCCTTCGGGAACTCCCAGGAGTGAGAACTTCACCTCGCTCGCGTAGGAGACGATGCCGCCGCGGAACACGTCGCTGGCGCCCGGTACGGAGGTGAATCGCGCCCCCATCAGTCCGCCGGTGAGGGACTCCGCGACGCCGAGACTGAGCCCCCGATCGCGCAGGAGATCGAGGACGACGGACTCCATGGTCTGCTCGTCGACGCCGAACACCAGGTCCCCCAGCAGCGCCCGCAACCCCGATTCCTCCTCGGCGATGATCGACTCCGCCTCGGCGGCACTCCCCGCCTTGGCGGTGATGCGCACCTTGATGCCCTCGATGCCGCTTGCCTGAAACGCGAGAGTCGGATTCCCCAACTTGTCGAGGGCATCGATACGATCGGCGAGCATCTCCGCGAGCCCCGACTCCGATTGGCCCCAGGTCCGCAGGACCCGGCTCTTGATGACGGCGGTGAGTCCCGCGCGCCTCTGCAGATCCGGGATGACCGTGCCCGACAGCATCTCGCGCATCTCGTGGGGAACCCCGGGCACGGCGTACACGACCTTCTCGCCTACGGGACACACGAGTCCCGGGGCGGTACCCGGCATCTGGGGGATGACCGTCGCGCCCTCGGGGACGTCCGCCTGGCGCAGATTGTTGTCGGGCATGTCGCGGCCCCGGGCGGCGAACATGGCGCGGATGTGCTCGCCGATCTCCTCGCGGCGAACCAGCCCGACACCCATGATATCGGCGATGGCCTCCCGGGTGATGTCGTCCTGTGTGGGTCCCAGGCCGCCGCAGAGTATCACCGCGTGGCTGCGCTCGAGGCCCAGTCGGATACTGGACACGATACGCTCCAGGTTGTCGCCGACCTTGGTCTGGAAGTGGGAGTCGATGCCGGCGCGCGCCAGATGCTCACCCATCCAGGACGAGTTGGTGTCCACAATCTGCCCGAGCAGCAACTCGGTGCCAATCGCGATGACCTCGCAGCGCATGGGATCCCCCCTCGAATGCCGTCTTCATGATAACCCAGGATCTGAGCGTGCCCGCCGCCTGCTCGTGGAAGGGCTCACTCAGGAAGGTCCCGGACTCCGATGACAGCTCGACGGCGTCGGGGACCGTCACCACGATCCAGGCGACGACTTCGGCGAACGACGACAGCACCGGCTCCAGGGGCTCGAGGTTGGGCAGCGCGAAAGCCGCGACGTCGGCACGCACGTTCAGCTCGGGACGGTCCTTGTGCACCTCCTCGGTGACGCGGAGCGCGATGGTGGCGCGGGGCGGCCGCGGACCGTCTGCCGGGATGTCGAAGCGGCCGCGGCTCTCGAAGTCGGTGAGCACGGTGCCGCCGAATCCCCGGTGCCGGAGCCGGATCCTCGCCTGATTCTCTCCGGTAGCGTCCTGCGCGGCCGAGGTGCGCAGCGTCGCGTGGATGCGCGACTCACCGAAGCCCGCGAAACGGTAGGACACGCACAAGCGCAGATCGACGCTGACGGCGCCCTGCCACTCGCCCCGAAGGATGAGGCGATCTTTCAACAGCGCGCCGGCCTCGCCGCCGTTGGCGCCGACGTCGCGGATCTGACCGCCGGCGGCACTGGTAAACAGCATCCCCCGGGGCAGGCTCGCCTCCGCCCGCGTGTGCCCCAGCATGAGATTGTCGGCGTCGTCTGTGAGAGTGTTGGACTCCTGGCAGCTCGCCGTGCTTTGCGTAGTGGAGAATTTCTGGATTCCACGGCAGTTGGCGCGCACGAACGCCGCATCCGCGAGCGCCGGCAGGACGCCGAGCACCAGCAACCACGCCATCGGGAAGCACCTCGCGGGGCTTGCCCGGATCGTCACCGCGGCCGACCCCGAAGGGCCGCGGCCCCCGCGAAGCGCGCCCTGGCGCCAAGCGCGGTCTCGATGCGCAACGCCTCGTTCCACTTGGCCATGCGCTCGGATCGTGAGAACGAGCCCACCTTGAGCTGAGGCACACCCCAGCCGACGGCCAGGTGCACGATGGTGACGTCCTCGGTCTCCCCGGAACGCGCGGAGACGACGGCACCCCAACCGCTCTCCCGGGACGCCTCCAGCGCCTGCCGGGCTTCGCTCAGGGTGCCGGCCTGGTTCGGCTTGATGAGCACCGCGTTGCACGCGCCGACGCTTGCGGCGTGGGTGACACGCCCGGCGTTCGTTACCAGGTAATCGTCGCCGACGATCTGCAGGCGATCGCCGAAGCGCGACGTGAACGCCCGCAGTCCCGCCTCGTCGTCCTCGCCGAGGGGATCCTCCACGGAAACGATGGGGAAACGGGCGATCCAGTCCGCCATGGTTTCCGTGAACCCGGCGCTGTCGAGCTCGTCGCCGTCCAGGGCGAGTCGGTAGCGGCCCCCGTGCCCGAACTCGGTCGCGGCGACATCGAGGGCGACGGCGACCTGATCCACCGGCGTGAGGCCGGCGGACTCGATGGCGCGGGCGAGATACTCCAAAGCCTCCTCGTTGTGATCGAACTCCGGCCAGTAGCCGCCCTCGTCGGCGACGCCACGGAGCTTGCCCGCGTCGTCCAGGAGGCGGCCGGCCGCAGCATAGACTTCCGCCGTCCATACCAGGGCCTGATCGAAGGACTCGGCGCCCGGGGCGACGATCATGAAGTCCTGCAGATCGATCCGGCCGCCGGCATGGGCGCCGCCGCCGAAGATCTGGATCTCCGGCAGCGGAATAGTCACGTCCCCTTCCTCCCCGCCCGGCCCGGCCAGATAACGCCACAGGGGCACCCCGTGTGCGGCGGCGGCGGCGTGGGCAACGGCCATGGAGACGGCGACGGTCGCGTTGGCGCCGAGCCGACTCTTGTCTTCGGTGCCGTCCACCTCCTGCAGCAATCCGTCCACGGCAGCCTGATCGGTCGCGTCGGAACCCTCGAGGGCGGGCGCGATTTCGCGGCGGATGTTGGTGAGCGCGCTCTGCACGTCGCGACCCCCGAGGGCGGTGCCACCGTCGCGCAGATCCAGGGCCTCGCCGCTGCCGGTGGAGGCGCCGGCCGGCGCGATGGCACGGCCCCGGCTGCCATCGGCGAGACGGATCTCCGCCTCCACCGTGGGCCGACCCCGGGAGTCCCATACGCGCAGGGCCGATACGTTGCTGATGCGGGTCTTGGTCATGAAGAGAGCTCCGACGACCAGGCGGCCGCCACTGCGGAAAGGTGATTAACGGGCGCCTTCAGGAGGCGCGCCGCGGCCCGGCGTACGATCTCCCTGTCGCGATCGTCGGTCAAGTACTCTACCGGTGACTTGCCGTCCACCCTGGCGAGAAGCAGGCCCGGCAGAAGGCGCGCGGCCCGGGCTTCGAAGGCGCTCCTGTCCTCCCAGTCGACGCCGGCGAGATGGGCATCGGTGAGGGCCGCGTAGCAGGCGAGGAAACCCGCGCGCGCCGCCGGCACCCACAGGCACTTGAGCAGCAGATGGTTGAGACAGAAGGCCAGGTCGAACGCCGGATCCCCGTACCACGCGCACTCCGCATCCAGGAAGACCGGGCCCCGGGGACCCATGAGCAGGTTCTTGGGGCTCACGTCGCCGTGCACCAGCGCGCGCTTCTCACGGGCCGTCGTCTCGGCGAGGGATTCGATGGCGTCGGCGAGATCCGGGTGCGCCCTGGCGGTCGCGAGCAGATAAGGGTCGATGCGAATGTCGAAGAAGGTCTCGTCGGTGTCGAAGCGGGCCGCGACGTCGGCATCTCCGGCCGTCGCCCCGTGGATGCGCGCGAGCCGTCGACCCACGCGGGCCGCGCTCGACTCGTCGGCAATACCATCGCGCAGTTGCTGCTTCCACAGCGGATAGGCCTCGGTGTCGAGGTAGGCCATGACGAACATTCCGAGATCGTCGTCGGCGCCGAGTATCTCCGGAACCGCGTCGGGGACGATGCCCGCCGCACACCGCATCCACTCGAGCTCGTAGCGGTTGCGCTCCACCGGCGCGTGCCACTCCGCGCTCACCCGCAGCTTCGGCAGGGCGCGCTTGATGCACGCGGGCCCGCTCCGGAGATCGACGCGCCATATGTCCGAGCTGACGCCGCCGGTCAGTGGCTCGAGCGCCGGGTGTTCGTCCGCCGCCAGCAGACCCATGCGGACCAGGGCGGCGATGACGTCGTCCGGACTCATGACACGCGATGGAGCAGGTCTTCACCGTCGCGCAGGCGCCGGCAATTCTCCATCGCCACCGCCAGGCTCCGGCCCAGAGTCTCCTGGGTCAGCCACGCGACGTGGGGCTGCACCACGACGTTGTCGAGCGCTAGCAGGGGCGAATCCGCGGGGACCGGCTCATGGTCGAAGACGTCGAGTCCGGCGGCGAGCAGCCTTCCGCCGACCAGCGCGTCCATGAGCGCCGCCTCGTCCACGAGCCCGCCCCGCGCGGTGTTGATGAACACCGCGCCCGGCTTCATGCGCGCGAACGCCGCCTCGTCCATGAGGCCACCAGTCGCGTCGTCGTGGGGCAGGTGGAGACTCACGATGTCGGACTCCGCCAGCAGCTCGTCGAGGTTACGCCACTCGGCCTGCGCATCGGGCTTGCGCGCGGTGGCAGTGTAGAGCACCCGGGCGCCGAGGGCCGCCAGCACGGGGGTCAGGATCCGCGGCACGGCGCCGTAACCCACGAGGCCGACGACGCGTCCGCCGATCTCACCCACGCGGTCGAAGAGCGCCGGATCCAAGCGCCAACCCTCACCGGCCCGGGTCGCGGCGTCCAGATCCCGGGCCCGGCGCAGCGTCATCAACATGAGCATCAACGTCGCCTCGGCCACGGCGCGGCTGTTCGTCCCCGGCATGTTGCAGACCGCGATGCCGCGCCGCCGCGCGTGATCGCGATCGATCGTGTTCACCCCGACGCCGATCTTCTGAATGAGTTGCAGTACCGGGGCCGCGTCCATGGTCCGCGCGGTGACGGGCTTGAGCACGTGGAGCAACACGTCGGCACGCCCAAGCAGCCGATGGAGCAGCGCGTCGTCGGACTCGGGACAGGGGAGGATCTCCAGCCAGTCCGGCGCCAGACTCTCGAGCCTGGCGCTCAGGGTCGCACTGCATGCATAGTGGAAGACGGCGCGCATGGGGGGCTGGACCCTCCCGTGTTCCAGTCCGAAGGCCCATGGTAAGAGCAAGCCTCATGCCGCACAAAGGCGAGCAATCGCGGATACTCGTACACTACGACCGCCCGGAGCCCCTGCGGGACGCGATCGCCGGGCGCTTTCCCGATGCCGCGCTGGAATGCTGCACCACCTACGCCGACCTCGCGGGCGTGCTCACGGAGTTCGCGCCCGACATCCTCTTCTGCATCAAGTTCGAGAATCGGCCCTACCCCCGGGAGGCGGTCATGGACTGCCCCACGCTTGCCTGGGTGAGCAACGGCGGCGCCGGCGTAGACCATCTGGTGCCATGGGATCCCGAGCGCCTGACCGTCACCAACGCGTCGGGAGTCGCCAGCGCCATGATGGCGGAGTACGTGATCGGCGGCATGCTCGCCCTCGCCATCGATCTCCCGGGATTCCTGCGCCGGCAGGTGGAACACCGCTGGCAGTTTCGGCCCGTCGCCGGTATCGCCGGGCGGACCGTCTGCATCGTCGGCCTCGGGCGGACCGGCCGGGCCGTGGCGGGCCTGGCGAAGGCTCACGGGATGCGCGTCGTTGGCACCCGGGCGAATCCGGCCGACACACCGGGGGTGGATAGGGTCTACCCGGCGTCGGAGCTGCACGGGGCGATTCGCCAGGGGGACTTCGTCGTCGTCACGGCCCCGCTGCTGGAGGAAACCCGGCACCTCATCGACGGGGCGGCCCTGATGGCCATGAAGCCCGGCGCGCGCCTGGTGGACGTGTCCCGGGGCGGTGTCGTGGACCAGGCGGCGCTCGCGGACGCGCTGGCGGCGGGCCAGCTGGCCGGTGCCGTCCTGGACGTGTTCGAAGGCGAGCCCCTGGCGGAAGACAGCCCCTTGTGGGACATGGAGAACGTCGTCATCACCCCCCACTGCTCGAGCGTCTACGAAGGGTGGGAGCTCGCCGCCGTGAACATGTTCTGCGACAACCTGGAGCGTCGGATCGCGGGCTCGCCCCTCGAGAACGTGGTGGATCCGGTCCGGGGCTACTGACCCCAGTGCCGGAACAGAGGGCCGTCCGCGCCGTGCACCGGGTCCCGGGTCGGCATGGTCACTCGGGCAACCTGCTCGGCGCCCGTTTCACACCCGCCGCTGTCGGCGCGGCGAATATCCGGCTGCTGGCCACGGGGATAGGCGCCGACGACGCCAAGCCCGCCGCTGGAGGAGAGCTTCTTGTGGCCGACGCCGGCGGGGATGACCACGACGTCACCGGGATTCAGCGTAAGCCGAATGCCCTCCTCGCCCCCGAGCTGCGCCACCGCCGATCCGCTGTAGATGCCGAGCACCTCGTGGGCCGTGCTGTGGTAGTGATGGAAGGGGAAGATGCCGTTGCGCCAGCATCCCACCCAGTCGTTGGCGCTGAAGAGCTGCTCGAACAACGAGGCCGGGTCCTGCCCGGAGAGACTCACGGCGGCCGGATAGACGAGCAGCGGCAGGCGTGGATTGTTCGGAATCTCCGCGTCCGCCTGCAGGAGGTGCGCAACGACTTCGCTCGTCATGGCGTCAGTATACCCCCACGGCCGCCCGAGCCGGTCACGGCTGCCCCGGGGGTGTAGAATCCGAGGCTCTGATCCACGCGCGGGAGGACAGCAAATGTTCGGACTCACCAAAGCCAATGTCTGCATCACGACGGCACTCCTGCTGAGCGCCGCCATGCTCGCGGGCGGCGCCCTCGCCGACGACGAGGACCTCATGCAGGGGCCGTCCACGAAGGGCTTCCTCGAGTGCGCCAAGAAGTGCCAGAAGTCCTTCTACTTCAGCGAGCAGAGTGATCTCACCTTCGCGGAGCTCCGCAACGCCTGCATCGCGGGCTGCGGATTCGTGCCCGACGCGAGAATGTCCGCGTACCAGAGCTGCAGCGTGGGCTG
>CBDTYP010000156.1:0-7225 GCA_965364645.1 uncultured Gammaproteobacteria bacterium
CCGCCCTTCAGGAGGCGGCGGATCACCGGGGCCAGGCGGCGGCTCACCTCCACGAGATCCTCGACGCCGTCCAGGCGCACGAACTGGTGGCCGTTGGCGTCCCGCTCGATGCCCCGCACGTGGGCCTTGGCCACCAGCGCGTTGCGGTGCACACGCACGAAGCGATCCTGGAATTCCTCTTCGAGGGAGCTCAGAGTGTCTTCGATGATGAGCTGGCCGTCCGGGTGGCGGGCGGTCACGTACTTGTGCTCGGCGCGGAAGAAGCGGATCTCCCCCAGGGGCAGGAGCTGCAGGTTGCCGTGCAGGGTCGCGCTGATGTGGGTGCGGGCGCGGTTGGTCTCGCCTTCCGGCTCCACGGCCTCGAGGCCCACCAGCTGCGCCCGGGTCAGGGTCGTGGCGCGCTCCAGCGCCGCGTGCAGACGGGGCTTACGGATGGGCTTCAGCAGATAGTCCACCGCGTTGGCCTCTATGGCCGCGAGGGCGTGGCTGTCGTAGGCGGTGGTGAAGATCACCGCGGGCGGGCGCAGGGTGGCCGCGAGATGGCGCGCCACCTCGATGCCGTCCATACCCGGCATGCGGATATCCAGGAGCACGATGTCCGGCGCGACCTGCTCCACGAGGCGCAGGGCGTCGGTGCCGTTGTCCGCCTCGCCCACCACCTCGCCGGCGTCGAGCTCGGTGATCATCGCGAGCAGCCGCGATCGCGCCAGTGGCTCGTCGTCGACGATTATTATCTTCATGGGCGTTCCTTCAGGTACGGGAAGCGCAGCGCCACCGTGTACTCGGTGTCGCCACCGGACACCTCCAGGACCGAGGCCGTGCCGAAGAATGCCCGCAGTCGCTGGGTGACGTTGTCCTGGGCCATCTGGTTGCTCTGGCGCTCGCTCCGGGCGGCGGAATTCGGCAGGGAGTTGGTGATGCGGATGACGATGTCCTTGCCGTCCTCGCTTCCTTCAATCGCGATGAACCCGCCGTGCTCCGCCGGCTCGATACCATGATAGACGGCGTTTTCTGCGAGAGGCTGAAGGGTGAGACCCGGTAAAAGCGCATCATCCGGCAGGTCGTCCACCTCGAACTCCGTGGAGAGGCGCGCGCCGAGGCGCTGCTGCTCGATGCGCAGGTACTGTCGGCAGACCTCGATCTCGCGCTTCAGCGTGATCGGCACGCTGGCGTCGCCGAGGCTGGCCCGGAACAGATCGGCCAGATCCTCCGTCACCTGCTCGGCGAGCTCCGGCGACGACCGGGTGAGGCTCGCGATGGTGTTCATGCTGTTGAACAGGAAGTGCGGCCGGATGCGGGACTGGAGCGCCTGGAAGCGCGCCCGCGCCTCGGACTGTACCTGGGTGCGCCATTGGTGGCGCACGTAGAAATAGCGCAGGGCGACCGCGCCGATGATGGCGGTGATGGCGAGGTTCTTCGCTACGAACTCCAGGTGCCACGAGGCGCCGAGGGGCACCGGGCTCGGGATGAACTCCGCGGTGCCGACCTGGGCGATGAAGTGATCGGCGTCCATCACGGGTCTCGCCACGAGCCAGTAGGCAGCCTCGCTGCAGACGAAGCTCACGGCAAGAATCAGCAGGTATGCGGCCACCCCGGCGCCGGTGTTGCCGAGAGAAGAGAGCAAGCGCCGGCCGCTGCAGAGGAGGCCGGTGCTGCTGAGCGCCACCCATTGTATGAACAGCGAGTTCAGCGCGAGATCACGCCACCAATGCTCGCTGCTGACGACCGGCGACAGCACCATGATGAAGGCGAGCAACGCGCCTACGATCACCACGGTGAATACCGTGCCCATATCGCAGAAGTCGGGCAGAAAGAGGTCGTCGTCGGGGGGCTTGGCCACTCGGTCCTGCATGAATGCTCGCGGCGTGCACCGGTCCACCCATTATAGTTATACTGCCAGGCGCGAAATGTGCCGTTGTTCCCAAGCTCTCGAAGCCCGCCCCACGGCCCGCCGCCGTTCCACCGTCTCGAGCCCGATCGCGCAGCCATGACCGACCACGACGCCGACAGCAACCCCTGGTCCGGCCGTTTCACGGAGTCCATGGACGCCCTCGTCGAAGCATTCACCGAGTCGGTGAGCTTCGATCAGAGGCTCGCCCCCCACGACATCGCAGGCTCGATCGCCCACGCGACCATGCTCGGCGAAGTGGGCGTGCTGACAGGGGAGGAGCGCGACACCATCGTGGAGGGCCTGCGGGCGATTGGCGCGGAGATCGAGGCGGGCGGCTTCCGCTGGTCGACCCAGCTCGAAGACGTGCACATGAACATCGAGACCCTCCTCACCGAGCGCATCGGTCAGGCCGGCAAGAAGCTGCACACCGGGCGGTCGCGAAACGATCAGGTGGCGACGGACGTGCGCCTCCTTTTGCGCGAAGAGATCGACTCGGTGCTCGATGTTCTGCTCGCGCTGCGCGCGGCCGTCGTGGACGTCGCGGAGCGCGAAGCGGACACAGTGATGCCGGGCTTTACTCACCTGCAGTCCGCGCAACCGGTGACCTTCGGCCACCACATGATGGCGTGGTTCGAAATGCTCGAGCGCGACGCTGAACGTCTGGGCGAGGCGCGCCGGCGGGTCAACCGCATGCCTCTCGGCGCCGCGGCGCTCGCTGGCACGAGCTACCCCATCGATCGCGCGATGACGGCGAGGCTGCTCGGATTCGAGGGACCCTGCGAGAACTCCATGGATGCGGTCAGCGACCGGGACTTCTGTATCGAGTTCATCTCTGACGCCGCGTTGCTCATGGTGCATCTGTCACGCATGAGCGAAGAGCTGATCCTGTGGATGTCGCCGCAGTTCGACTTCATCGATCTCGGCGATGCCTACTGCACGGGTTCGTCGATCATGCCCCAGAAGAAAAACCCCGACGTCGCCGAGCTGGTGCGGGGTAAGTGCGCGCGGGTCATCGGCCACTTGAATACGCTGCTCGTCATCATGAAGGGGCAGCCGCTCACCTTCAATCGCGACAACCAGGAAGACAAGGAGCCGCTCTTCGACACTATCGACACGGTCAAGGCGAGCCTCGCCGTGTTCGCGGGGATGCTGCCCACCCTGGTGGCGAAGAGGGAAAACATGCGCGAGTCGGCACGGCTCGGTTACAGCACGGCGACGGATCTCGCCGACTATCTCGTGCGCAAGGGGACGCCGTTCCGCGACGCTCACGAGATGGTCGGTCGCGCGGTGCGCCTTTGTGTCGACAGCGGCCGCGATCTCGACGGGCTCTCTCTCGAAGAGCTGCAGGGTTTCTCGCCGGTCGTCGAGGGCGACGTCTTCGACGTGTTGACGGTGGAAGGATCCGTCGCCGCCCGCGACCACGTAGGCGGCACGGCGCCCGCCCAGGTGCGCAAGGCCGTCGCACGCGCACGCAAGAAGCTGCAGGCTGATTCCAATTAGCCCCCTGTAGGAGCGAGCTTGCTCGCGAACTGAGATGTCGAACGACGAGCTGGAAACATTGCGTCAACGTCTCGCCGCCTTCGCCGCGACCCGGGACTGGGATCAGTTTCATTCGCCGAAGAACCTCGCCATGGCGTTGATCGCCGAATGCGCGGAGCTCGTCGAGCATTTCCAGTGGCTGACCGAAGATCAGAGCAGCACGCTTTCGCCGGAGAAGAAGGCGGCCGTGCGCCTCGAGCTCGCCGACATCCTCATCTATCTCGTGCGCATCTCGGACAAGCTGGAGATCGATCTGCTGGACGCCGCCCGCGACAAGATCGCCATCAACGAGGAACGCTATCCCGCCGACAAGGTGCGCGGCGACGCCCGCCGGGCCAGCGAGTACGAGACCTGACGCCCCCGCCGACCCTGGGATCATGAGACGCCGGTACAAGCTGCTCGCCGTTCTCGTGGGCGTGCCGATGGTGCTCGCGGCCGCCGCCGCCATCGTCGCGCCGAGGCTGGTCGACTCCGAGCACTACAAGGGCGAGGTGGTCGCGCTGGTCAAGGAGCAGACCGGACACGACCTCCGCATCGGCGGTAATGTCCGGCTGCACGTATTTCCCGGGCTGAGCTTGACGGTGAGCGACATCGAGGTGGCCAACCCCCCCGGTTTCGGCAAAGGGAGCCTCGCGCGCCTGCCCTGGCTGAAGGTGGATGTCGACGTGCTCGCGTTGCTGGGTGGACGCGTCGAGCCTCGGGCCGTTGTTGCCACGGGCCTGGTGGTACGCCTCGAAAGCGACGAGGACGGCCGGGGCAACTGGGAGCTTCAAACGGATCGGAGCGAGGATGGCGGCGCGTCGTCCGGTGGACCTTCCATGGCGGCGCTGGCCCCGTTGGCGGTCGGCGGGTTGGACATCCGGGATGTCGCGATCCACTGGCGAGGACCCACCGGTGAGTCGTTCGAAGTCTCGGGTGTGGAACTGCGCACGGGCAGGCTGCGGGGCGGAGAGGGCATCGAAGACGTGCACCTCCGGGCGACGTTCCCGGAGAGCGGCGTCGTCATTGACGCCCGGGGCGACGTGGCGGCGATCCGCGACGGCGGCGTGCTTGCCGTGCCCGAACTCGCGGTGTCGCTGCTTGCGCCGGACCTGGGGGGGCGGCGCGCCGAGGGGAAACTCGAGGCGGGGGCCTCGGTCAATCTCCGGGAACAGCGCCTGTTCCTGTCCGACGTGCGGGCCTACGCGAGCGGCTCGGTGGCGGGGGATGAGTTCGTGCGGGTGCAGGTGGAGGGAGATCTCGCCATCGACACCGCCGGTTGGCGCCTGACGGAGAGCAAGCTCGCCGTAGGGGTCCCGCGCTACAACCTAGGGGGCAGGGAGATCGACCTGGCGGTGGAGGGTGTCCTCTCCGGTGATCTCCAGGTTGGTGAATTTACATTCCATGGAATGCAAGGCGCCGGGAACGTGGCCGGACGGAGCGACGACGACCCGCGGATCCCGTTCACCCTGGCCGGCAGCCTGGAGGCAGACACGGACGGACGGAAGCTCATCGCGACGGACCTGGCCATCGCCGGAGGCGACGCCGGGCTGCCCTTCGCGTTCGGCGGCGACCTGGAGTTCACCGCCAACGTGGGAACCCTTGCGATCACCGACATGGATCTCCGTCTGGACGATTGGACGATAGCGGGTGACGCAACCCTGCGCAGCGCCCGGTCGCCCACCGGGGTGCAGGGCGCGCTGGACGTCAGACTCCAGGGTCAGCCCGTGGCCGGGAGCTTCGCCGTGCTCCCGTCGACGCGGCACACCGATGCCATGGCGGTGCGCGCCGATATGGTGGCCAACCTCGACATCGAGACCGACGCCATCGCGCTGCGGGGACCGAGCGCGGTGGTGTTGCGCGCCGAGGTAAAACCAGGTGGCCGGGACCGGCCCTGGCGCATCGGCGACCTCGAGATGGGGGCCCGGTTGAAGGACGCGGCCCTGCCGGGCGGAGAGCTCACCGTGAAGCTCGGCGCGGACGTCGATGTGGATCCGGGGAACGAGAGCGTGGCCACGGACAACCTGCGCGTGACCGTTGGTGAGAGCCACATCGCGGGCTCGGTGCGGGTCAGCGGCCTCGACGAGCCGGCGATCCGGGTGGATCTGCAGGCGGATGCCGTCGACGCCGACCGCCTCCGTCTGCCGGTCGCGGCTCCCGTCGCCGGATCGAAAGGGCCCAGGCCCACGAAAAACGCCATCGAGGCAATCCGCGCATTGGATTTCACGGGCGAGGTGCGCATCGAAAGGCTGACGGTGAACGGCGTCATGATGGAGAATGTGCGCCTCACGTCCGGGGGCGGAGCGAGCGGTGGTTGAATCGATGAACGACGGGGACGCCTGAACGGTGCCGGTACCACCGAGTCTCAGCGAGCGGCTGTTGGCGTGGTATCAGGACCACGGCCGCAAGGATCTGCCCTGGCAGCATCCGGCGGCGCCCTACCCCGTGTGGATCTCCGAGATCATGCTGCAGCAGACCCAGGTGCAGGCGGTCATCCCCTACTTCGAGAGGTTCTTAGAACGCTTTCCGGACGTGCACACCCTCGCCGGCGCACCGGTGGACGAGGTCTTGCACATCTGGAGCGGACTCGGCTACTACGCCCGGGCGCGGAACCTGCACAAGGCCGCGGGGGTCGTGGTCGACGAGCACGGCGGCGAGCTACCGCGGGATCTCGATCAATTGATGGCGCTCCCCGGTATCGGACGATCCACGGCCGCCGCCATCCTCGCGCTGAGTCACGGCGATCGGCACGCCATCCTCGACGGCAACGTGAAGCGCGTGCTGTGCCGCTACCATGCCATCGAGGGCTGGCCCGGCGCGGGAGGCGTCGCGCGGCGCCTCTGGTCCATCGCCGAGGCCCATACCCCGGACGCAAACCTGAAGGCCTACACCCAGGCCTTCATGGATCTCGGCGCGACCATCTGCACCCGCAGTCAGCCGGACTGCGAGTCGTGCCCGCTGAACGGCGACTGCCTCGCGCTGGCCGAGGGCCGGGAGACCGAGCTTCCCGTGCGCAAGCCCCGCAAGGCGTCGCCGCTGCGCAGCACGGTCTTCGTCATCGTCCGGGATCCGAGGGGCAGAGTGCTGCTCGAGCGCCGCCCGCCCACCGGCGTCTGGGGTGGACTGTGGAGCTTCCCGGAGTGCGAGCCGGGCACGGACGTCGGTGTGTGGTGCCTCGAGCGACTCGGACTCGCCGTGCGGCCGGTACAGGAGCTCGGCGGGATCCGCCACACGTTCAGCCACTTCCGCCTGGACATCCTGCCCACGCTGGTCGCCATCGAAACCCGCGGCGCCGTCAACGCGGTCAAGGACGACACGGAGCGGCAGTGGTACGACGTCGACGGCCCCGAGCGCATCGGCGTCGCCGCCCCGGTCACCCGCCTGCTCGGCGAGCTGCGATCCCTGGTAGATTAGGACGCTCGCGAGAAGGCAGCCCGATGACCCGAACCGTACATTGCATCAAGCTCGACAAGGACGCCGACGGTCTCGACTTCGCCCCCTACCCCGGCGAGCTCGGCCAGCGCATCTTCGAGCAGGTCTCGAAGGAGGCCTGGCAGCAATGGCTCGGCCTCCAGACCATGCTCATCAACGAGAAGCAGCTGAGCCCCATCAACCCGGAGCACCGAAAGTACCTCGAGGAGCAGATGGAGAATCACTTCTTCGGCGAGGGCAGCGACCAGCCCGAGGGCTACGTACCCCCAACTTGACTCCCTCGCGCCCGGCGGCTTAAATACCGGCCCTTATCCGCCTACCCCTTCCATGGCCAGGTAGCTCAGTCGGTAGAGCAGTGGACTGAAAATCCGCGTGTCGGTGGTT
>CBDTYP010000157.1:0-7190 GCA_965364645.1 uncultured Gammaproteobacteria bacterium
AGGAAACGAAGAAGATATGCCCATCAATAAGATACTCGTAGTAGACGACGTTGCAACGGATCGCATGCACCTGCGTGAGATCCTGTCCGATGCCGGCTACCAGGTCATTACTGCTGCTTCTGGAAAAGAGGCCCTCAATCTCGCCAGCAGCGACAGCCCCGATCTGATCTTTCTGGATATCGTCATGGATGACATGGACGGCTACCAGGCGTGCCGGAAGCTGACGACCGGCGAGACCACCAAAGACATACCAGTGGTCATCGTCAGCGCGAACAAGCAGAAGGTCGACAAGCTCTGGGCCCAGAAACAGGGGGCCAGAGCCTATGTCACCAAGCCTTATACAACCGATGACATTACGAGCCAAATACAGAAGTTTCGATAGATGACCGCCGAACTGCTCAGCCCGACGGTAGCGCTGACGCGCTACTTCGTAGCACCGGATCAGGAGCAAGGCCTGACCGACGGGGCGGGCATTTCAACGCCGGTTCAGCGTTACGGTTTTCGAATCGGTGGGTGCCGTTTCGTGCACGATCTCTCGCTGGCGGTAGAGCTCATCGAGCTCCCGCATTGCTACGATCTACCGAACTCCAGCGTGTGGTTTTCCGGGTTGGTGAACCTGCGCGGAAATCTCGTACCCGTGTTCGATCTCAAGAGCCTGTTGGGGGGAACCGGCCCGGCCGGGGACAGGCAGATGCTCCTCGTCATCGGCAATGGGGATACCGTCGCCGGGCTCGTCATCGACGGCACGCCGGATCACATCAGCATCGATGCCGGCAGCCGGATCGAGCAGCCCCAAGGTGTTCCAGAAGTCCTCCAGGAGTACCTCCAGGGGGCCTACGAGTTCGCCGGTGAAACATGGTACCAGGCGAACTACAAGGGGCTGTTCGGGTCTCTGGCCCAACGTACCGCCGAATAACAACACAACCACTTGGGGATACCCGTGAGATGAACGTCTTCTACGGATTGGGCTCAAGCTCAGGCAGTCGATTCGGCGCTTTCGCCGCCGGGCTTCGCAACGCGTGCCTGACGGTGGCGCTCGCAACACTCTGGAGCGCTGCCGGCGCCCAGCAGGACATCAGCAAATCGGAGCTCGAAGAGCTCCTGCGGGTGAAGGTGCGCACGGTTCAGCACATGGCGCTCAACCCGCTCCTGGTGCGGGCGGCGCGTCAGCAGAATTCCCTGCGACTGTCCCCGGAGGAGATCGCCCGTCGGGACAAGGCCTGGCGGGCCACGAAGGAGCTGACGCCGTTCAAGCTCTCGCTGCAGACATCGCCGGCGGGGCGCTTCCTGAAGGGTCAGATTCAGAGGAGCAATTCGTTCAACGAGGCGTTCCTTACCGACGATCAGGGCGCGAACGTGGCCGCCTTTCCGGCCACCAGCGATTACATGCAGGGTGACGAGGAGAAGTGGAGCGCGTCGTTCAACGGCGGCGACGGCCGGGTCTTCATCGGCTCGCTCGAGCTCGATGAGAGTACCAACACCGTGGCCGCGCAGGTCTCCGCGCCCGTGCTGGATCGCGGAAACACCATCGGCGTCCTGGTCGTCGGCGTGACCATCAATTACCTGCAGACGAAGCGACAGTAAATAGTGATCGGGGGAAGCATCATGAGGGGAGACCGACCGCGCCGCCACCAACAGCGGCAGCTTCGATACGCTCTCGCGTTCGCAATTCTAGTCGCCGTCCTCGCGCCGGGCCGGCCGGTGTTGGCCCAGCAGGGGGTGACCGATCGGTTGATCCGCATCGGCGGGGTCATGGACCTCGAGGGTAGATCCCGCGGCCTCGGGCTGGGTATGAAGGCCGGGATACAGGCGGCGCTGCGCAACCAGCGCGTCAAGGGCCGGCGGGTCGAGTTCGTGACCCTGAACGATTCCTACACGCCCACGAAGACCATCGAGGCCACGAATGCGCTGGTTACCCAGGGCATCTTCGTCATGATCGGGAACGTCGGCACCCCGACCGCGAAGGTGTCGTTGCCGATACTCGCCCAGTCGAAGGTCCCGGCGGTGGGATTCTTTACCGGCGCGGGAATTCTGCGCCCGGGCACCGGCGACATCATCAACTACCGCGCGAGCTATGTGCAGGAGACCGCGGCCGTAATCCGGGCCGCCATCGACGCCGGCGTGAACCCCGCACAGATCTGCGCCTACGTGCAGAACGACGCCTATGGGATGGCGGGCGTCATCGGCATCAAGCGCGCGCTGAGCGTGCTACCGGGCACGGAGGTGGTTACCAAGACCCTGGATGTCATCCTGCAGCAGCAGGGCGAGAACCCGGCGCGCAACGATCTCGGGCCCGTGGGTGTCTACCAGCGCAATACCTTCACATCCAGAGACGGCTACCGATCGCTCAAGAACTGGGAGCAGGTCAGCAAGGCGCCGTGCAAGGTCGTCGTCACGGTCGGGACCTACAACGCGATCTCCAAGTTCGCGGCCTACTCCCGCTACAAGGGAGACGACTGGATTGTCAGCGCCGTGTCGTTCACGGGAGCCGACAATTTCGCAAAGGCGCTGGGGGAGGCGGCCATTCGCGACCGGGTGATCATGACCCAGGTGGTGCCGCCCCTGGATTCGAGACTGGCCATCGTCGCCGAGGCGCGCAAGAACCTCGGGGAGCAATTCGGCTGGGTCAGTCTCGAGGGATACATCGTCGGGAAGCTGTGGCTCAGCGCCATGGAAGGTGTCAGTGGCCGCATTACGAGAGCGAAGTTTCTCAAATCCGTTCGCGGGCGCAAGTTCGATCTCGGCGGGCTCAAGCTCGATTACACCAACGACAACCAGGGCTCGGATCTCGTCGTCCTCACGAACCTCAGCCCGGACGGATTCAAGCCCATGCCGGTTAGTGCATGGGACGCGTTGGTGCGTTGAGAGAAGTATTGAAGACCTCACAAGGTAGGTACACGTGAACAAGTTATTCAGCAAATTCAGAATCGGCCCGCGATTAATCTTCCTGATTACCGTGCAGGCTATCATCCTGTTGATCATCGGTTTCACGGCGCTTGCCGGTCTGACCTATGCCTCGCGCTCGACGGACCTGCTCAACAGGAATGTCACCGAGGGGACGCGGCTCAGCTACCTGGCGGACACGATCCAGGGGGAGCTTCTCGCGACCGTCAATCGCGTCAACACGGGCGCGATGATCTGGGAGGAGGGGCGGCAGAATCTCGCCTTCGCGAACCAGCAGTTCGAGGACGACTGGCGGACGTATACGGCGGCACTGACGCCCGACGAGACGGAGTTCATCAATGACGTTCTCGCCCCCGGCCTGGCCGGCGTCCGATCGGCGTTCGTCGAGCTGGAGCGCTTGTTCAGGAGCGAGAACCGCACGAATCTCACGCTCTTCGTCATCAACGATCTCGACGAGCTCGTGCAGCCGTTCCTGAACGCGTTGCTCGCAAGCTCGTCCGAACGCCAGCTCGCATCCGAGGAGACGTTCGCCGAGTCCCTGAAGAGCAACAACACCTTTCTCTATGCGAGCCTCGCCGTCATCGTGTTCGGCGTGGTCATGGCAGGCTTGATCGGATACCTGATCTACCGATCCATCGTCGATCCGATCGAACGCATCTCGAGCACCGTGCACAGCGTGACCGAGGGCGACTACGGCGTGCGCACCGGGCTCAGCGGCGCCGACGAGTTTGCCCGCCTCGGCGCCGCGCTCGACGAGCTCCTGCAGGACAAGGTCACGACGCTCGTCGACGCCGAAGAGGAGAACGAGCGTCTCAACGAGTCCGTGCTCAGGCTGCTCGAGGCGGTCGCGAGGCTCAGCGAACGTGACCTCACGGTGACCGTGCCGGTATCCGCGGACGTGACCGGGCCGGTGGCGGACGCCATCAACCAGATGGCGGAGGAGACCGGCCGCGTGCTGACCCGCGTGTCGCGCATTGCGAGCCAGGTGGGCGCTTCTTGCGCAACCGTGAACAAGAAGGCGGAGATCGTGAATGCCACGGCCCATGCCCAGAAGGCAGAGGTGGAGCGCACCGCAACCGAGCTGGCCGACGCGTCCAACACGCTGGTGAATATCGCCAAGGTGGCGCGCAACTGCAACGAGTCCGCGCAGCTGACGACGGAGACGACCCAGACCGCCATGAGCACGGTGACCGGGACGCTCGAGAGCATGAACGAGATCCGCGAGGCGATTCAGGAGACGGGGAAACGCATCAAACGGCTCGGCGAGCGTTCCCAGGAGATCACGGCGATCGTCGACATCATCAACACCATCGCCGAGCGCACCCACGTGCTCGCGTTGAACGCCGGCATGCAGGCCGCCGCCGCCGGCGAGGCCGGGCGCGGGTTCGCCGTCGTCGCGGACGAGGTGCAGCGCCTCGCCGAGAGCTCCCGCGAGGCCACGGCCCAGATCGCGAGCCTCGTGAAGAACATCCAGGTGGATACCAACGACACCATCGTGACCATGGATCGCACCATCAGTCAGGTGGTCGCCGGCTCGCGCATGGCGGAGTCGGCGGGTCAGCAGATGATCGCGAGTCAGAAGAACACCGCGAATCTCGTGCGCTCGGTCGGCGAGATCGCGGCCAGCTCGGAGCAGCAGGCGCGGATCAGTAACGAGCTCCGGCAGCGGGCGAGCAGCATGATGTCCCAGACCCAGGAGACGTCCAAGGAGCTGGTCGAGCAGCTCACCCAGACGAAGAATCTGGTGCAATACGCGCGGATGCTGGTTCAGTCGGTACGCGTGTTCAAGCTGCCGACCGAGGCGCGAGGTTAATCGGCGCTCGCCGATGACCCATCAGCGTCCCGCGAGCACCACGCGCAGGCCATGGCGAATCAGGACGTAGTCGACGCGCTCTGCGCCGAGCTCCAGGAGGGGCAGTCGGAGCTAGCCGACGCCCTCACGGGGATCGTCGCAACCGACGCGGCCGAGTCGGCCGTGAGCGTCAACATTCAACGCTACGCCGAGTACATGCGCCGCTTCGCCAACGCCGCCAGCATGCTCGACCTGCCCGCGGTCATGGAGCTGGCGGGGTTCTTCGAGTCCAATGCCCTCGCGCTGGCGGAATCCGCGCGGGAAGACAGGGGGCACGCGGAGCGCCGCAGCCTGTTCGCCGAATGGCCACAGCTGCTCTCCGGGTTTCTCGCCAAGCCCGACGATCCCTCGAACCTGGGCCGCCTCATGCGCCAGACTCAGGACCCGGCCTGGCCCCTGCCCATGGACGAGGAGCAGGCGCTGGACCTCGCCGAGAGGATGCTGAGCGAGGTCCTGCCGAGCGACGTGGCGGAGGCGGAGGAGGAAGCTGAGAGCGCGCTGCCCCAGCCTTCCGACGTCGGCGAAGACGACGTGGGCTTGAGATTCTCCGAGGACATCAATCCCCAGCTGGTCAACGCTTTCCTGCACGAGGCCCCGCAGCACGTCAACAGACTCTCCCATTGCGTGCAGCGCATCGCGGGCGGCACGGCCGGCATCGACGACGTCAGTCAGGCCCAGCGTGTCGCGCACACGGTAAAGGGGTCCGCGAACATCACCGGCGTCTCCGGGATCGCAAACATCACCCACTACATGGAAGACATCCTCGAGTTCTTCGCCAACCAGGAGCGGCTCCCGCCTCCCGGGCTCGGCGAGGCGCTCCTGGATGCCAGCGACTGTCTGGAGGTGATGGTCGAGTACTTGCTGGGCATGGGAACGCCGCCGACACAGTCCCTGGGGGTGCTGCGCCGGCTCATCGACTGGGCCGGACGCATTCAGCGGGACGAGCTCGCCGATCTGCCGGAGCCCGATACCGTGAGGATGGCGGACCCGAGCGAGCCCACGTCGGATACGGTGAAGCTCCCGGCATCCGCCCTGCCGAAGCCCTCGGCTCCCCAGCTGGCGCCGGCCCCCGCCGCAACTGCCAAGCCGGGTATCGCGGTCCCGGCCGCGCCGGCGGCTGCGGCCCAGGCTCAGACCCAGGCCCAGGCCCAGGCGGGAGCCGGGCCGGAGACCGCGGCACTTCGCGTCACTATCAACACCATCGACAACCTGTTGCGCCTCGCCGGCGAGATGGCCACCTCCATCGTGCAGATCCAGGGACGCCAGCAGCAGAGCCTCGTGCAGGCGGCGGCGCTCGCCGACCAGAACGTGCTCGTGCAGCAGCGCCTGGCCTCGCTGCAGGATCTGGTGCAGGTGCGCGGCGTCCCGTCCGCGCGCCGTGCGTTGCTCGCGGTAGCGGGCATGGACGACGATGAGTTCGATCCTCTCGAGATGGACGAGTACAGCGAGCTCCACAGCGCTACCAACGCGTTTGCCGAGGCCCTCACCGACTCGCGGGAGTTCGCCGACATGCTGCGGGGCGAGCTGAATGCGCTCGACGGCCTCGTGATCCAACACGAGCAGATCAGCTCGGAGCTCAACCATGTGGTGCTGTCGGCGCGCCTGGTAGCTGTGTCGACCATCGTACCGAGGCTTCAGCGCGGCGTCCGGCAGACCTGCCGGGCGACCGGAAAGAGTGCGCGCCTGAACGTCAGCGGCGACGACATGATGATCGACAGCGAGATCCTCAACAACATCGTCGATCCGCTGATGCATATCGTGCGCAACGCGGTCGACCATGGAGTCGAGAGTCCCAACGAGCGCATCGCCAACGGCAAGGACGAACACGGCAACATCGAGCTCACATTCGCCCGGGAAGGCGAGAGCGTGGTCATCAGGTGCAGGGATGACGGCGCCGGCTTCGATTTTCTGCGTATCCGCGAGCTGGTGACCTCCCAGGGATTGGTCCCGGGAGACCGCTACCTGAGCGATCGGGAGCTCGCGCGGCTCACGCTGGTCCCGGGTTTCACGACGCGACGGGGAACGACCCAGGTTTCCGGGCGCGGCATCGGCATGGATGTCGTCAACCGGAGCATCACCGATCTCCGCGGCACCATGGACATCGACTCCTCAGCGGATTCCGGCAGCGTCATCACGTTGCGCGTGCCGCTGACGATGATCTCCATGCATGTCCTGCTGGTGCGTGTGGGTGAGCGCATCTTCGGTGTGCCGAGCAGCACGCTCGAGCAGGCGCTCTTCTCCGATGCGGGGCCCGTGGTGCATGCCGACGACGAGTGGATATTCCGCTTTGCCGACACCGACTATCCGCTCCGCAACGTGAGTGATCTAGTGGGCATCCCGGCGCCCGGTGTATCTTCTCTCGCCCAGCGGGTCGCGCCGCTTCTGCTGATTCGCTCCGAGAGCGGCCCGGTCGGGGTCGTCGTCGACGAGCTGG
>CBDTYP010000158.1:0-7159 GCA_965364645.1 uncultured Gammaproteobacteria bacterium
CCGTGGGGTTCGACGCCGAGCCGGTGACGCGAACAAAAGCGGTGAGGCTCGTGGTCCTGCGCTCGGCGGTCAGATCCAGCAACGGGTCGATCTCGTCGGAGCCCGTAAAGCGGATCGCGCCCCGCTCGAGCTCGAAACGCTTGCCGAGGAGCGAGAAGTGCCCCCGCACGGGGCTCAGGGTTCCGGAGACGTTGGGCGCCGCCGCGTCGCCGCTGATGGTGAGATCGCCGCTCCACTCCGAGTCGAGCCCGAGGCCGCGCACGAAGGCGCGGCCCGGCACGACCAGGTCGATATCCAGGATCACGACGGATGGATCCTCCGCGACGTCCTCGGGATCCTTCTTCGCCCGCGCCTGATCCGCCGCGTTGACCTCGTCCACCTCGAGCTCGACGACGTCCGGCGGCAACGTGCCGGCGAGGCTGAGCTCTGACGCGCCGGTGACGATACGCCCGCTCAGCAGCACGTTCGTCACCGTGCCCTCCAGGGCGAGGTCGCCGTCGGCGAGCAGGATGAGATCGTCCCGCGCCACCATCTGCAGCTCGCTGAACTCCAGGCCCAGGTTGGTGGGGTAAGACTCTTCCGGGCGAAGGAGTATGGTGCCGCCGCCGGTGAGTGTTCCCTTCTTTCCATCGCCCGCGCTCAGTTGCTCGAGGACGAGCTTGTCGCCGCTGCCCACCAGGCGCAGGTTCACGCCGGTCAGCGTGGTGCCGCTCAGGACGTTCTCGTAGTGTCCGTCGGGCACGAGGAAGTGGCCACTCACCAGGGGCAGGCCGACGGTGCCCGAGAGGCTCAACGCCAACTCTCCGGCGCCGGAGAAGCGATCCTCATAGGGACTCAGCAGATCCCACACCGGACCGAGGTCTCCCGTCCAGCGCAGCCGGCCGTCGATGGCGCCGTCGGCCGGAACCGCGAGCGCCAGGCTTTCCGGCTCGAGCGCCAACGGGAAGGTCGCTGTCGCCTCAATGGGCTCCTTCGCCACCTCGGCGAGGCGCGCGTTCAACGTGAGACGGCCGTCCCGCCACTCGCCGCGCAGGCGGCCGGCGCTCGGCGGAGCGACGCTGAGGCTCGTGTGCGCGGAACGCACGTCGGTCGACTCCAGCAGCAGGTCGCCCGTCGGCGCCCTGCGGGTTCCGGATACCCGCACGTGTCCGGAGAGCGTTCCCGTGAGCTCCGGGACCGGCGGAGCGGTGTGGATCTCCTCCAGCGCGATACCCACGATGGCCAGGCTGCCTTCGATGTCGTCCGCGCCGATGCTGCCCGCTGCCGTCAGGCGGCCGCCGGCCACGGTGAGGGTCGACTCGGACAGGGTCGTGGTTCCGTCCAGATGCGCGATGCGCGCGGGCTTCTCGAGGCCGACGGCCTGTTCCCCCAGCGAGCCCCCGAGCTTGCTGATCGTCACGACGTAGCCGGTCTCTTCCGCTGCGTAGGCGCCGGCCGCGTCCAGATCGAAGGGCCCGTGCAGATCGCCGCTCGCGTGCAGGCGGCCGCTTATCCGGCGCAGCTCCGGCATATCCAGCTCGAGCGCGGCCCTCGTTATGATCCCGTCGGGGACAGCGACGCCGGTGAGCTCGAGCCCGAGATCCCCCTTGGGCCCGGCGAAAATGTCATCGATGCGCGCCGACCCCTCCAGGGTCCGGATGCTCACGGACTCGTGGGACGAGAGCGCGACGTGCAGATCGTCGGCGCCGAGCGCGGCCTTCAGCTGCTGACGGCCGCCTCCGCCCGCCATCTCGAGCGCGAGCCGAGCGGTCCCGGAAAGCCCCTGTTCCACCACCGCCGACCACGGCGCGAGGGGGATCTCCCGCCCCTGCAGCCCTCCGGCCACGGTCCCCGCGGCGAGATCGACCGTGAGGGCGCCTGCGAGTCGGCCATCCCGCGCCGACACCTCGAGACCATCGAGATGCAGCTTGTCATCGGGAGCGTGGGCGAAGCGGGTCGCCGCCGACACCTCGCCGACCGTCCCGTGGTCGACGGCCACATCGACCTGGCCTCCGACTCCCCCGGCAAAGCGATCGAGGGTCACCGTGCCATCCGCCGCCCCGACCGGATGACCGTCCACGGCGAGATCCGGCGAGGACAGATGTGCCCGCAGGATCGGCTCGTCGGCGGTGCCGCCGATCTCTCCCGTGGCGGTGAGGGCGCCAGCCAGCGGGGTACGCGCGGCGTCGGAGAAGGCGGCGAGCCGCGGCACGCTCAGCTCGAACGCCGCCTCGATCTCGCGGGTCTCCAGGTTCATGGCGCCGTTCCCATGAATCGCCACCGATGGCGTCGAGGCCTTGAGATCCCGAACGGCGATCCGTCGGCCCGTGTGCAGCTCGAGGTCACCCTCCAGGTCCACCCGGTCGCCCGCCAGCACGTGCAGCGCGTGGGTTGCCGGCAACGGCTCGCTCAGCGTCGCGGTCGTCGCCGCGCTCAACCCCTTGCGCAAATCATCCGATCGGATACGCGAACGGATCTCGGCTCGGCCCTGTAGATCGATGTCCGCGATCTCGGCAAGGCGTTCGAGATCGTGCACCGCCAACGCCACGTCGAGCTCGGTTGCGAAGTCGTGCAGCTCGCCGGCGAGCTCCGCACGCGCGACATCGTTGCTGATCGTGCTCGGATGCAGACGAATGCCCTGGTCGATGAGCGCACCCTCCAGTTGGAAGGCCACGTCGTCCGTCAGCAACTCCCTCAAGGGCGCATCGACGAGCCCCGCGACGTTCGCGCTGCCTTCCGCCAGGAGTGAACGGCGATCCGTCGCGTCGACCGTGAAGCGGGTGTCGATGTGCGCGATATCTCCGGCGCGAGCCCGCGCGGTGCCGGTAACCGCGTCCACAGGACCTTCGCCCTCGGCCTGGATGGTCAGCGCGGGCAGCCCCTCCAGATTCATGGCCCTGGCGAGCAAGCCGCCGCCGGACTCGTTGACGGCGAGCGTGAAGCGCAGGAACTTCGATCGGGGCCGCACCAGGACTTCCATCCGCCCCTGGCCGGAGACGCCGTCGCTTCGAAGAATCTCGACCGTCGTCCGCACCTGGTCGGGCCCGTCGATGGCCGTGTCGCCGGAGGCGCGAAAGGCCACGGCCTCGCCGAGCAAGGGCTGCTCCAGCACCGCGTCGCTGAGTGAGAAACGGGCGATGGCGATCTTGAGGGGCAGACTCGGCCAATGGAACTCCCCGCCGCGCGCGTCCCGGCCCGGCTCCGGAGCACGCAGCACCCGCAGACCGTCGGCGGACAGGTTCTCGACGTCGAGGGTACCCCCGAGCAAGGCCCACGGGTCCCACCGCGCGCTCGCGGACTCGAGACGCAGCCAGGTCCCGGCGCCGTCGGCCACGCTCAGATCGTGGATGGCGATCCGGCCCGGCAGCTCCCCCCCGAGGCGCCCGATGCGGACCCGGGTTCCGCCGGGAGTCCCGAGGTGCTGATTCAGCGCCGCCACCACCCGGGCACGGCCCCCATCGGTCTGCAGGTACGCGTAGGCGGCCAGCAACGCGAGCGCGGCGACCCCCACGGCCACGGCGGCGCCGATGCCGGTCCAACGGAGGATGCGGAGCCAGCGCGCCATCACTCAGAACGCCTGCCCGATGCTGATGTAGAACTGCATGAAATCGTCGACGCCGTCCCGACCGTTCAGGGGGAAGCCGAAGTCCAGGCGAAGCGGCCCGAAGGTGGTGAAGTAGCGGGCGCCGAAACCGGCGGCCCACTGGAGGTTCGTCGAGAGGTCCGGCACCTCTCCATCATAAACGTTGCCGCCGTCGATGAAGATTACGCCGCCGAGGGTGTCGGTGATCCTGGCCCGAAGCTCGGCGCTGACCTCGAATATCGAGCGGCCGCCCAGCGGCGTGTTGCGCGGGCCGAGGGGCCCGACGGACTGGAAGCGGTAGCCCCGAATGGATGCGCCGCCGCCCGCGTAGAAACGCTTGTTTGCCGGCAGGCTCTCGGTGGATTCGCCGACGGTGGAGCCGAGCTTCGCGCGACCCGCCAGGGTGAAGCGCTCTTGATCATCGACGGCGTGATACCCGGTCACATCCAGGCGACCGGTGAGGAAGTTCACGCGGTTCTCGCCGGTGCCGTAGAAGGGAATCAGGGACAGGTTCAACCGTGAGCCATCGTTCGGGTCGAAGCGATCGTTCGACGTGTCCCTGTTGCCGCGCACCTCGAGGCCGAGCAGCGTGAAGCGGCGGGCGCCCTGCAAATCGCTCAGGTTGCTGAACTCTATCGGCACCCCGGCGACGACCTCCCAGTTCTGGTTGATCCGGCGCCGCACCCCGCCGAAGTACCGGGTAAGGGGTCCTTCGAAAGCATCGGTATCCTCGTGGGCCAGCGCGCCGTTCAGCAGCAGCGACTGATCCCTGCGCAGGAAATTCGGCTTCTCGAACGCCGCCGCGAACTCCTGCCTGATCTCGCCGAGCTCCGCGAACAAGGACAGGCGCTCGCCGCGGCCGAGCAGGTTGCGATGCTCCCACTGCGCCTCCACGGCGAATCCCTGATCCGTCGACCAGCGCCCGGCGAGCCCGATGGAGCGGTGCTTGCGCTCATCCACGCGAATCGTGACGGGCAGCCGGCCGTCCGCCGTCGGCTCGTTGGGCCGCTCTATGGCCACGCCCGCGAAGAGACCCGTATCGAGGAGCAGCTGGCGGAGCTCGTTGACCTTCCGGCGGTCGAATACCTGCCCCTCTTCCCAGGGAACGAAGCTCTCGATGTAGTCCGCCTCCACGCTGACGGAATCGGCGACATCCACGGCGCCGAAGTGCGCCAGCTCACCGGGCGACACATCGAGCGTTACCGTCATGCTGTCGTTGGCATGATCGACCACTACGGACTGGTCGAGAACCTCCGCGAAGGGACGCCCCATGTCGGCCAGGGTCTCGAGCAACTTGCGCCGCGCTGTGGTGATCGTCTCGGCCCGGGCCGGTTCGCCCGGGATCGCGCCGAGAGCAACGGGGTCCGTGGGAAGATCCGGCGCGCCGGATCCGGCACCGGAGTAGGTAATGATGAATCGCCCGAGGGTGTAGCGGGGGCCGGTGGCGATGTCCACGTACACGCCGACGGGCTCCTCATCGGATTCGAGTCGGTACTCGAGTCGCCCATCGTAGTAGCCCTCCGAGCGCAGGACCGTCTGCAATCTTTCGACATCGCTGCGCACCCGGCGTTCGAGGGCGACCAGGGAGGGCGGAGGCCGATCCTCGAGCGTCTCCAGCTGAGACGCCGACTCCAGGAGCTTCTCCAGGCGATCGTCGTCGATACCCGTGAACTCGGTTCGGTAGTCGATCCCGCTCTCTTCCGCCTGCTGGTTGAACATGCTGTCCGGGTCGTCGGTGAACGCACCCCTCCCCTGGACGGCGGGAGGCGCCGACAACAGCGCCGACACGGCGACGAGGATGGCCGCGGAGCGGAGAAGGCGCATCTCATTCGCGACCATGTCGTTGAATTCCGGGAAGATTTTTCGCGGCCCAATGGTAGCACCGCCGGTGCGGGGGAGCACTGCGGAACGCTCTTATGGGCGGGGGCGGTCTATCGAGGAGCCGGGAACTGGGTCTCCACCAGGGAGACCCAGAATGCGGCGCCGACGGAGAGGATCTCGTCGTTGAAGTCGTAGTTGGGGTTGTGCAGCCCGCATCCACCCGGCCCCATGCCGCCGTTTCCGATGAGGGCATAGCAGCCGGGCTTGATCTGCAGCATGCGCGCGAAGTCCTCCGAGGTGCTCGCCGGCCGGATGTCGGTGATCACGTTCTCGTCGCCGAGCGCGCGGCTTGCCGCGGCGATGGCCGTCTCGGTCTCCGCCTCGCTGTTGATGGTCGGGACGAAGTCGTGGGTATAGCCGAACTCGTACTCCGCCCCGTGGGCGGAGCAGATGCCCGCGACGATGCGCTCCATGACACGCTCGATTTCCGACTGCACCGACGGAAGAAAGCTTCGCACGTCGCCGCGCAACGTCGCGGTCGTCGGCAGCACATTACGGGTGCCGTCGCTGCTGATGTCGGTGACGGACACGACGGCCACATCCACGGGGTTGGTGGATCTCGAGACGATCGTCTGCAGCGCGAGCACGATCTCGGATGCGGTGACGATCGGGTCGATTCCCTGGTGAGGCATGGACGCGTGCACGCCCCTGCCCCGCACCAGAATCTCGAAGTTGTCCTCGGAAGACATGATGGGGCCCGGCTTGACGGCAAACTTGCCGGCCGGGATCCCCGGCATGTTGTGAATGGCGAATACCGACTCCATCGGGAATCGCTCGAAGAGCCCGTCGTCGATCATCGACTGCGCGCCGGCCCCGTGCTCCTCGGCGGGTTGGAAGATGAAATAGACGGTGCCGTTGAACGCCTCGGAGGCGGCCAGGTGCTTCGCGGCGCCGAGCAGCATCGACGTATGTCCGTCGTGGCCGCAGGCATGCATCTTGCCGTCGTGCACCGATCTGTGCGCGAACGTGTTCTGCTCTTGAATGAGAAGGCAGTCCATGTCCGCGCGCAATCCGATGGCGCGGTTGGATGTTCCCCGTTGCAGTACACCGACGACCCCGGTGGTGCCGATCTCGGTGTGCACCTCCAGTCCGAAGGATCGAAGCGCGTCCGCTACGATCCCGGCGGTGCGTTGCTCCTCGAAGCCGAACTCGGGGTGGCGGTGCAGATCGTGGCGCCAACGCCGCATGTCCTCGTGCAGCGCTTCGGAGATCTCTGGAGTACCGTCCCGGGTCAATCTATTCCACGGTCACCGATTTGGCGAGGTTCCGCGGCTGATCGATGTCGGTGCCTTTTAGTACTGCTGCGTAGTAGGCGAGGAGCTGCAGCGGGATGGTGTAAACAATCGGGGTGATGTGCTCGCCCATGGACGGCACTTCCATGACGTGCACGCTGGAGCTCGGCTGCACGCCGGCGTGCTGATCGGCGAAGACGTAGAGCTCCCCGCCGCGCGCGCGCACTTCCTCGAGATTGGATTTGAGCTTCTCCAACAGCGAATCGTTCGGCGCCACGACGACAACCGGCATGTCCGAGTCCACGAGTGCGAGGGGCCCGTGCTTCAGCTCTCCCGCCGGATACGCCTCAGCGTGGATGTAGGAAATTTCCTTCAGCTTGAGCGCCCCCTCCATGGCAACGGGGTACTGCACGCCGCGGCCGAGAAAGAGCGCGTGATGCTTGTCGGCGAAACGCCCGGCCAGGCTGTTGACGTGATCGTCCAG
>CBDTYP010000159.1:0-7151 GCA_965364645.1 uncultured Gammaproteobacteria bacterium
ACGACGGCCGACTGGAAGCGCGCGGATTTGAAGACGTTGCGTACGATGAACAAGTCGCCGGGGTCTGCCTGGAGAACGATGGCCGGATCCACCCGGGAATCCGAGCAGGCGACGACGGCCACCATGGGCTTCTGACCCCGATCCACGAGACCCTCATAGGTGGCGCGCTGCTCCTGGAAGCGGCCGTCGCGAAAGGTTCTGAATCCGGCGGTGAGCTTGTCGATGGGGTCCATTGGTCAGGATGCTAACCGAACAGGAGTTCGTGGGGAATCGCGGAACCGTTCAGCGAGGTTCTTTCTCGGGAAATTTGAAGCGGACGATGCTGATCGTGGCGACGGCCATCACGAGCAGGACGATCGCGCCGGTGATTACCAGAATGTGTTGATCCGGCATGGTCTTCGCATCGATGGCCAGAAGGCGCGTGAGCGCCGTGATGGCAATGTAGAGCAGGAAGCGCACGGGCAGATGGCTGGTCTTGAAGTAGATCCCGACCATGGCACCCAGCTCCAGATAGATAAAGAGGAGAAGGATGCCGTCGAGCCCCGCCCGCCCTTGCTCGATCATCAACATGTACTCGTGCACGGCCGCCCAGACGACCGTCCCGCCGATGACGAAGAGCCCCAGGAGCTGAAAGGCATCCACCAGCAGGTTGCCGAACTTCTTAACCTTTTCGCCGAGCTGCTTCATCCTGATTGCCTGCCGTTTTCATCTCGATCCGAGACGCATTCTCTCAACGGGGACTGTGTAGTGCCAGCGCATTGTAGGCCGCCACCGGGTGCGAGAAACCCTTGAGCTCGATCTCGCCAAGGGACTCGACGTCGAGCTGCTCTTCGATCACCGTGTACACGGGCTGACTGATCAGGATTTGACCGGCGTCGGCGGAGGCACACAGGCGTGCCGCGAGATTCGCGACCGTGCCGGTCGCGCTGTACTCCATCCGCCCCTCGAATCCGATCTGGCCGACCGTCGCGAACCCGCGCGCGATCCCGATGCCGAGTCCGAGGCGGTGACCGCGCTTCTTCCAGCCCGTGATCAAATCTTCCGCGCTCGCCTGCATCGCGACCGCCATGCGTACGGCCTGCAGCTCGTGCTCGGGGCAGGGCAGCGGGTCATTGAACAACACCATGATGCCGTCGCCGACGAATCGCTCGATGGTCCCTTCGTGCTCGAAGATTATCTCACCCATCGCCGAGAAGTATTCCTGGAGGACGCGGCTGACCTCTTCCGGTTCGCTCGTTTCCGAGAAAGCCGTGAAGCCCCGCAAGTCGCAGAAGGCTACGCTGATCTCGCTGCGATGACTCCGGAGCAGCTCCTCACCGCCCTGGGAAAGGATGGCTTCGCAGAGGCTCGGAGAAAAGAATCGCTTGAGGCGGCCGATGCGTTCGAGGTCGTCCAGCTGCCCTTGCACGCGCTGCTCCAGGGTTCGATTCCATTCGGCGATTCGTTCGCTCGCGAGCTCGAGCTCATGGCTCTTGTCTTCGATCTCCTGGAACATGCGTGCGTTCTCGATCGCGATCACGGCCTGATCGGCGAATGTCTGGAGCAGGTTGATCTGGGCTGTCGAGAAGGGACTCACAACCTTGCGTCGCGCCTGGATGTTTCCGATGGAGACGCCGTCACACACCAACGGAACGCTCAGCGTGGTTTTGTGGCCGCGCTCCCTCGCAATCGCGCTGCCTTCCGGATACTCGTCCACAGCCTCCTGTAGATTCTCCACCTGGATGACCCGCTGCTCGAGAACCGTACGTCCTCCGAGCGTTCCGGGCAGAAGAGGAACGTCCTGGGCATCCATCGGCCCGAAGTGTGCGGTCAGTCGGAGAAGATCGCCATCGATGCGAAAGACGATTACGTCGTACGAATCGCAAAGCCGGGCCGCGCTGCTGGCGATGGCATCGAAAACGGATTGAGGCTCGGCCGGAGAGTTCGAGATAATGCGCAGTATCTCGCTGGTCGCCAGCTGCTCATCGCGAGCCTCGGCGAGTTCGCGAGTGCGTTCTTCGAGCAAGCGCTCGATGCTCGCCTCACCCTGTTCAGCTGACGTGGTCATAATTGCATATGGGACGCAATGGACCGTGCTCGGATATCATCCACCCATATCGCGCTTCGGGCAACCGGGGCCGCGCCACGTGAGCGGAACCGGACGAGGGCATGAATCTCTCTGAGCAACAGATCGATGAGTTCCGACGGGACGGATTCCTGGTCCTCCCATCCCTGTTCTCACCGGCGGAGGTCGCTGTCCTGCGCGATGCACTGGCGGAGCCCTTCGCTGAGGATTGCCCCCAGAATTTCCGCGAGCAAGGCAGCGGCGCGGTGCGTACGGCCATGGGTCTGCATCTGCGCAGCGAGGCGTTCGCCCGCCTGGTGCGCCACCCCAGGCTCGTTGAGCCCGCGCGGCAGCTGGCCGGCAATCAACTCTACGTCCAGCAGGTCAAGGTCAACGCCAAGGCCGCGTTCACCGGAGAGGTGTGGCAGTGGCACTACGATTTCGCAACGCATCACAACGAAGACGGCGTGCCCGAGCCCCTGGCGCTGAATCTGCACGTCTTCCTCGACGACGTCACACCGTTCAACGGACCCCTGTGGTTCATCCCGGGCTCCCATCTGCACGGCGCGCCTCCGGCCGCGCTGGATACCTCGACCAGCTATCCGCTCTGGTGCGTAGATCGTGAGTCGGTGACGCGCCTGATCGACGATAGCGGGATCGTATCGGCGACCGGTCCTGCCGGGACGGCGCTCATCTTCGGTGACTGTCTCGTGCACGGTTCGCCGCCGAACCTGTCACCGTGGCATAGGCGCATCTTCTCCCTGATCCTGAACCCCGTGGCCAACGCCTACGCTCGGGAGCAGCGCCCGGATCATCAGCATCACCGCGATCTCACGCCGGTGACGGCCCTCGGCGATGACTGCCTCCTCGATGCGTGATGCTTTCGTGAGGACTCGGGTGTGGATTGCGGGGACGATAGCCCTGGTGCAGGAACTACGAGCCAATCCGTCGATCCGCCCGCTGGTGTGGGCAGGCGTCTGCCTGGTCACGCTATGGCTTCCGCGCGCCGAAGCCCTGTTCGCGCCGGAGGCCGATCTCTGGGAGCGCTGGTCGGCTCACGCGCCATCTTCCACCGAGACGATCGATCACCGGGAGTGGGATACGTTCCTCTCTCGCTACCTGATCGCTCACGGAGACGGGGGCAATCGCGTCGCCTACGCGAAGGTCAGCGACGCCGACAAGCGCCTGCTCGGCGATTACCTGTCGTCGCTTTCCGCCGTACCTATCAGCGAGTACTCCCGCGACGAGCAACGCGCTTACTGGATCAACCTCTACAACGCGCTCACGGTGGATGTCGTCCTCGATCACTATCCCGTGGACAGCATTCGTGACATCTCGATATCCCCCGGGCTCTTCTCCGTCGGCCCGTGGGGGAAGAAGCTCGTCCGGGTCGAGGGCGAGGAGATCGGCCTCGACGACATCGAGCATCGCATCCTGCGTCCCATCTGGAAGGACCCGCGCATTCACTACGCGGTCAACTGTGCGTCTCTCGGTTGCCCGAATCTGATGCCGCAGGCATTTACTGCGTCGAACACGGAAGAGTTCCTGGAGAAGGGTGCGCGTGATTTCATCAACAGTGCTCACGGCGCGGGCTTCGACGGGGAAGGGCGTCTCTATGCCTCGAGCATCTACGACTGGTTCCAGGACGATTTCGGCGGAGACGAAGAAGGCGTCATCGCCCATCTGCGCAAGTACGCGTCCCCGGCGTTGGCGGCGAGGCTGGCCGGGATCAGCGATGTGTACGGTTTCGATTACGACTGGACTCTGAACGACGCCGCTCCGGTGAAGAAGCCTCAGAAACGGCGCGCCGGAAGTGGGCAGCGCTGAGGCGCGGATCGGGGACCGTGGGCGCGCGCCGACTCGAGTGGACCCTGTTGGGCGTGGTCCTGATCGCAATCCACTGCCTTCTCGTGCCGCTCTCCCAGGAATTCGGCTACGTATCCCCGTTGCTCTCATACCCGGTCATGACCTTCGTCGCCCTAGAGGTCCTGGCCGGCGCTCTCTATCTCAGTCTCTTGTGGCTCATTCCGCGTAGCGCCGCGGCGCCCCGATTGCTCGTGCTGATCCTCGGCGCGGGCCTGGCAATGCGCGCGGTGACCATGGCCTCCACGCCGATTCTGGAGGACGACTTCTACCGCTATATGTGGGACGGCGCCGTCGTCGCCGCCGGCGAGGATCCTTACCGATACCCGCCCGCGGCGGTGCTCGGGGCCACCCCGGACGCCGAGGCCTCGCTCGTTGCACTCTCGGAGCTGGCGGTAACCTCGTCGCCGGTGGCCGAGCGCATCAACCACCCGCACCTCACCACCATTTACCCCCCCTTCGCTCAGTACGTATTCGCAATCGGCGCCAAAATCGAACCCTTCGATCTCACGACGTGGCGGTGGATCCTGCTCTTGTTCGAAGCCGTCACCGCCGTCCTGCTCTTCCTGATCCTTCTCCTGTTGCGGCGCTCGCCGCTGTGGCTGGCCATCTACTGGTGGAATCCCCTGGTCATCAAGGAGCTCACCAACTCCGCCCACATGGATGCGTTGCTGCTCCCCTGTCTCGCAGCCATGGTGTTGTTGATGCTGCTGGGTAAGCGCGGCCTCGCGGGCATCGCGCTGGCCGTTGCCGCCGGTATCAAGTTGTGGCCGGTGCTCCTTCTGCCCACCGTTCTCCGACCTCTCGCCGGCGAGCCGCGCAGGCTCGCGGGCGCCCTCGCCCTGTTCCTCGCCGTCTTCTCCGGGACGGCCTGGTGGGCGTTCGGGCAGCTGGGGGGTGAGACCGGTCTCACGGCCTTCAGCACGGGCTGGAACATGAACGACGCGTTCTTTCTCGCCCTCGACTGGGTCGTCGCGAGTGCACTCAGCCTCTTTGGCGCCGAATGGGTGAACAGCGGCGGCGTCACCCGCGTGCTGCTGGCCGCCGCCGTCCTCCTGCTCGGTTTCTGGCTCAACCGTCGCAATGCAGCCGATGCGGATGAGCTCTGCACGCGCTTCATGGTCGTCACCGCCATGGTGTTTCTGTTGTCTCCGGCCCAGTTCCCCTGGTATTACACGTGGCTCGTTCCCTTCCTGGTCGTCGTCCCGAGCCCCGCGCTCTTGCTGTTGACGGCTCTGCTGCCCCTCTACTATCTGCGCTTCTGGCTCGACGTCCGCGATCAGTCTCTCTTGTTCGATCACGGCATCGTGTGGGTGGAGTTCCTGCCCGTCTGGCTGCTGCTCGCGCGGGAATGGTGGCTGGGGGGGCGCGCGCGCCCCGCTCCGTCGTGAGGGGCGGGAAGCGCATCGGCGTCGTCATCCCCGCCCTCGACGAGGAGGCGGCCATCGGGCGGGTGCTCGAGGCGATTCCCCACTGGGCGGACGACGTCGTCGTCGTGGACAACGGGTCGACCGATGCCACGGCCACCGTCGCTCGCGCGCGCGGGGCCCGCGTCGTCGAAGAGCCTCGCCGGGGCTACGGGCTCGCCTGCCGGACCGGCGTCGATGCCCTCGGCGATGCCGACGTCGTCGTCTTCCTCGACGGTGACTTCAGCGATCGGCCGGAGCAGATGCATCACCTCGTCGACCCCATCGTCGGGGGGCGGGCCGACTTCGTTCTCGGTCACCGAGTCTGCGAGCAGCCCGAGCAGAGGGCGATGACCCTGGCGCAACGTATGGGTAATCGTCTCGCGTGCTCGCTCATCAACGGGATCTGGCGGACGCGCTACACCGATCTCGGTCCCTTTCGCGCGATAGGACGTCATGCGTTCGACAGGCTCCGTATGCGGGATCGGGATTTCGGCTGGACCGTGGAGATGCAGATCGAGGGCGCCCGCCGGGGACTACGGGTCGAGGAGGTCGATACGAGCTACCGGTGCCGCATCGGGCACTCGAAGATCTCCGGCACGTTCCGCGGCGCCGTTGGCGCCGGGACGAAGATCCTGTTCGTCATATTCCGCAGCGCGGTGCAGCGGGGTTAACATTGCCGCCGTGCCAACCGCGGGGAGTTTCATGCAGCGACAGGCCGCCGACGAGAATCTGAAGGACTACTACGCCCGCCGCGCCCGGGAGTACGAGCGCATCTACGACAAGCCCGAGCGCCAGGAGGATCTCGCGCGCCTGCGGGAGATCGTGCCGTCGCTCCTCGAGGGCCGGGATGTCCTCGAGATCGCCTGCGGCACCGGCTACTGGACCCGGCATGTGGCGGCGCGGGCGGAGTCGATGCTCGCGACGGACATCAACGACGAAGTTCTGGAGCTCGCGCGCTCGAAACCTTTCCCGCGGGACAACGTCGAGTTCACGCGCATCGACATCTATTCGGACGACGATCTCCCACGGCGCTTCGACGCGGGTCTCGGTGCATTCTGGTGGTCCCACGTACCGCGCCAGGGCATCGGACGCTTCCTCGAGTGTTTCCACCGCCGCCTGAAACCCGGCGCCGCTGTCGTCTTTCTCGACAACCGCTACGTGGAAGGCAGCAGCACACCCCTGACCCGCACCGACGAAGACGGCAACACCTATCAAACGCGGAGACTCGACGACGGCACGGAGTACGAAGTCCTGAAAAACATCCCCGACGAGGCGGAGCTGGCGGAGGCGCTCGGAAAGAGCGCGGAGTCACTCGAGTATGCGGAGCTGGAGTACTTCTGGTATGCGACCTATCGAGTAACGGAGATGCTGTAGGAGCGAGCTTGCTCGCGAATGAGGCCTCATTCGCGAGCAAGCTCGCTCCTACAGCGACGCATCACACACTCCAGCAGCGTTCGAAGAGCTTGCGCAGGAACGTTTCGCACTGGGTGATCTGGTCTCGGTCGATGAACTCGTTGGGCTTGTGGGCCTGATCGATGCTGCCCGGGCCGCACACGACTGCCGGCATGCCGCCGTCCTGAAAGAGGCCCGCCTCGGTGCCGAAGGAGACTTTGCCGGTGGTGTTGCGGCCGGTGAGGGCCTTGGCGAGCTGCACGACCTCGGCGTCCTCGTCGGTGTTCAGCCCGGGTATGTGGGACATGGGCTCGTAGGTGAATCCGGTGCCGGGCTCGGCGGCGTGCATCTCCGGCTCGATGTTCTCGCTCACGTGGCGTCGGAATTCCTCCAGCAGCGCGTGGGGGTCGTCCTGGGGCAGGTGCCGGAACTCGAACTCGAAA
>CBDTYP010000160.1:0-7127 GCA_965364645.1 uncultured Gammaproteobacteria bacterium
ATGCCCCGCCGGCGCCAATCCCTGCTGCGCGTCTATATCGACAAGGACGAGGGCATTTCGCTGGACGATTGCGCTCGTGTCAGCGATCAGCTGAGTGGCATCCTGGACGTGGAAGATCCCATCCAGGGCGCCTACAGCCTCGAAGTATCGTCGCCGGGGCTGGATCGGCCGCTGTTCGTCGAGCAGCACTACGATCGATTCCGCGGCGCGAGGATACGCGTGAAGATGGGCACGCCGGTGGCAGGCCGGCGCCACTTCAAGGGGACGCTGGACGGCTGCCGTGATGGCGCCGTCATCGTGTTAGAGGATGGTGAGGAGCACGCCTTGCCCCTCGAGGACATCGGCACTGCCAGGCTGATCCCCGAGACTTGAGTGTGCTTTGGTGAACGATGACTAAAGAGATACTAGCGGTTGTAGATGCGGTCTCGAACGAGAAGGGTGTCGCGAAGGAGATCATCTTCGAGGCGCTCGAGGCCGCGCTCGCCAGCGCCACGCGCAAGCGTCACCCGGACGAGGTGGACGTGCGCGTGGCCATCGACCGTGAGACCGGCGAGTACGATACCTTCCGGCGCTGGGAAGTGGTGGACGACGATGCCATCGTGATGTCCATCGAGGAGCTCCCGGAGCCGCCGGCCACAGCCGAAACCGAGGCCGTCGCCGTCGCCGTCGCCGAGGGCGAAGAGGAAGAGCCGGAGGGGCCGCGCGTCTTCTCGCCGAAGACCGAGGTCCTCCTGAGCGAGGCGGTCAAGCAGCAACCGGAGATCGTCTCCGGCGATTTCATTGAGGAGCCCATCGAGTCGGTGGACTTCGGGCGAATCGCCGCGCAGACCGCGAAGCAGGTGATCGTGCAGAAGGTGCGCGAGGCCGAGCGGGCGCAGGTGGTGGAGGCGTACCAGGATCGCGAGGGCGAGCTGGTGATGGGTGTGGTCAAGCGCGTCGATCGCGGCAACGTGATTGTCGATCTCGGCGCCAATGCCGAGGCGATGATCAGCCGTGACGAGCTGATCCCCCGGGAGCTGGTGCGGCCGGGAGATCGCCTGCGGGGATATCTTCGCGAGGTGCGATCGGAGACCCGTGGCCCGCAGCTGTTCGTGAGCCGCACGGCGCCGGAGTTGATGATCCAGCTCTTCACTCTCGAGGTGCCGGAGATCGGTGAGGGTCTCATCGAGATCATGGGCTGCGCCCGGGACCCCGGCTCCCGCGCCAAGATTGGCGTGCGCTCCATGGTGCCGCGCATCGACCCGGTAGGCGCCTGCGTCGGCATGCGCGGCTCCCGGGTGCAGGCGGTCTCGAACGAGCTCGCCGGAGAACGGGTCGACATCATTCTCTGGGACGAGGATCCGGCCAAGTACGTCATCAACGCCATGTCTCCCGCGGAAGCCGTCTCTATCGTCGTCGACGAGGACTCCCAGTCCATGGATGTCGCGGTGAACGAGGAACAGCTCTCCCAGGCCATCGGCCGGGGCGGCCAGAACGTGCGTCTCGCGAGCCAGCTCACCGGCTGGGAGCTCAACGTCATGACCGAGATCCAGGCCCAGGAGAAGAGCGAGGCCGAGAGCGACCGCGTGCTGAAACTCTTCATGGAGAAGCTGGCCGTGGACGAGGAGGTCGCGACGATCCTCATGCAGGAAGGATTCTCGGGGATCGACGAGGTCGCGTACGTGCCGGAAGCGGAGATGCTCAACATCGAAGAGTTCGACTCGGACATGGTGGGCGAGCTGCAGTCCCGGGCCCGGGACGCGTTGCTGGCCCGCGAGATCGCGAGCGAGGAGGGCATCAGTGATGCGCCTCCCGCCGAGGATCTCCTGGAGCTCGAGGGCATGGACCCGGAGCTCGCGGCGACCCTCGCCCACCGCGGCGTCATTACCCGCGAGGACCTCGCCGAGCAGGCGGTGCCCGACGTGCTCGATATCGCCGACATCGGCGCGGAACGCGCCGGCGCGCTGATCATGAAGGCCCGTGAGATCTGGTTCGAGGACGAGAATCCGGAAGCTTCCAGCGACGAGGGATCGGCCAGCGAGGCGTCAACGAGCCCGGGTAGCTAGAGGTAAGCTTGATTATGTCCGAAGTCACAGTTCGAGAGCTCGCGGAAGTGGTGGGGATCCCCGTGGATCGCCTCCTGGTGCAGCTCGGCAAGTCCGGCTTGCCGCACACCGATGCCGACCAGAGGCTCAACGAACAGGACAAGGCGCAGCTGCTCGGTCATCTCCGCCAGCTCCACGGCGGCAGTGAGACCGACGCGACGGCGCCGAAGAAGATCACACTGAAGCGCAAGTCCGTCAACGAGCTGAAGGTCTCGTCCCAGGGTCGCAAGAAGACGGTCACGGTGGAGGTGCGCAAGCGCCGGACCTATACCCGCACGCCCGAGAAGACTACCGGCGAGACCGTTCTCGTCGCCGATGGTGACGAGTCGCAGCGAATGGAGGAAGCCAAGAAGGCGCTCCACGACGAGGCGAAGCGCCGTCACCAGGAGATCGACGAGCGTCTGCGCGAAGAGGAAGAGGTCCGCGAGCGGGAGGAGACCGAGCGCCAGAAAGAGGAAACGGAGAGGCGCAAGGTCGCGGCGGAAGAGCGCGCGCGGGAGAAGGAGCGAGAAGAGCAGGAGCAGGAGCAGCAGAAGACCAGCGAGGCCGTGTCGGCCACGCAGGATGCCGCCGCCCCCGCGCCCGCGGAATCCGCGCAGGCAAATGTGGAAGCGGCCCTTGCCGCCGAGCAGGCGGCCGCGGTGTCGGCGAAACGCAGCGATACCCGCAAGCCCGATCGAGGCGGGCGCAAGGGCGAGAAGCCCAAGCATGCACGGGCCGAGCTGCACGTGGCGAGCGAGAAGAGCGGGCGCCGGCGCAAGAAGCCGAAGGCGCGTCCCGTGATCAAGGCGTCTCCCTCCCGTCACGGATTCGAGCTGCCGACCGCGCCGGTGGTGCGCGAGGTCTCGATACCGGAGACCATCTCGGTGGCGGAGCTCGCCCAACGGATGACCATCAAGTCCTCGGAGCTCATCAAGGCGATGATGAACCTCGGGACCATGGTGACTATCAACCAGGTAATCGATCAGGACACCGCGGCCATCGTCGTGGAAGAGCTCGGTCACACGCCGGTCATGTTCAAGGAAGACTCGGTCGAGGACGATCTCATCCAGGAAGGCGCGAGCGAGCGGCCGATGGTGCCGCGCTCGCCGGTGATCACCATCATGGGTCACGTGGACCACGGCAAGACGTCGCTACTGGATTTCATCCGCCGCACCAAGGTGGCGGACGGTGAGGCCGGCGGCATCACCCAGCACATCGGCGCCTATCACGTGGACACGGAGAAGGGTGCGCTCAGCTTTCTCGATACTCCCGGTCACGCGGCGTTTACTGCCATGCGTGCCCGCGGCGCCAAGGTGACCGACATCGTCGTGCTCGTCGTGGCGGCCGATGACGGCGTCATGCCGCAAACGGTCGAGGCCATCCAGCACGCCAAGGCGGCGGGGGTGCCCCTCATCATCGCGGTCAACAAGATCGACAGGCAGGACGCCGATCCCGAGCGTATCAAGCAGGATCTGGCCAACCACGAGGTGATCCCCGAGTCCTGGGGCGGGGATACGATCTTCGTCCATGTCTCGGCCAAGACCGGAGAGGGCGTCGAGGAGCTGCTCGAAGCGATCCTGCTGCAGTCTGAAGTGCTGGAGCTGCAGGCTCCGGATACGGGTCCCGCCAGCGGCGTCGTGATCGAATCACGCCTCGACAAGGGACGGGGACCGGTTGCGTCTGTGCTCGTGCAGGCGGGTCTCCTCAAGAAGGGCGACATCATCCTCGCCGGGCAGGAGTTCGGTCGTGTTCGCAGCCTCTTCGATCAGTCCGGACAGGAAGTCCAGGAGGCTGGGCCGTCGATCCCGGTGGAGGTGCTGGGACTCTCGGGAACGCCGAATGCCGGTGACGATGCCATGGTCGTGCCCGACGATCGCAAGGCGCGGGAGATCGCCGAGTTCCGTCAGGGCAAGGACCGCGAAGTGCGCCTGGCCCGTCAGCAGGCGGCGAACCTCGAGAACGTCTTCGATCAGATGACCGAGGGCAAGGTCAGCGATCTCAACATCGTCATCAAGGCAGACGTGCAAGGGTCGGTCGAGGCGCTGCGGGATGCGCTCACGGATCTCTCCATGGATGAGGTCAAGGTGAACGTCGTCACCGCCGCCACGGGCGGCATCAGCGAGACGGATGTGAATCTTGCGCTCGCGTCGAAGGCGATCATCATCGGCTTCAACGTGCGCGCGGATGCGGCCGCGCGACGGATCATCGAGAACGAAGGCGTCGACCTCCACTACTTCAGCGTCATCTACGAAGTCATCGATACCGTGAAGCAGGCGATCAGCGGCATGTTGTCGCCGGAGGTGCGCGAAGAGATTATCGGCATCGCGGAGGTCAAGGACGTCTTCCGCTCGAAGAAGCTCGGCTCCATCGCCGGGTGTATCGTCAGCGAGGGGGTCGTTCGCCGCAGCAATCCCATCCGGGTGCTGCGGGACAACGTCGTGATCTACGAGGGCGAGCTCGAGTCGCTGCGCCGTTTCAAGGACGACGTGAACGAGGTCAGGTCCGGCACCGAGTGCGGCATCGGCGTAAAGAACTACAACGACGTCAAAGTCGGCGATCAGATCGAAGTCTACGAGCGTACCGTCGTCGAGCGCACACTCTGAATATCTTGTCGAAGCGACGGGACGACCAGGTCATGGTCTGAATAGTGGGCCTTAAGGAATACAGCCGCTCGGAGCGCGTCGCTGATCAGATTCAGCGCGAGGTGGCCGAGATCATCGCCCAGGAACTCTCCGATCCCCGTATCGGGCGGGTGACCGTGTCAGGCTCGTCACTCTCCAGAGATCTTTCCAACGCGACGCTCTATATCACCATGCCGGCGGACGGCGACGTGAAGCGTGCACTCGAAGGGCTCAACCGCGCTACCGGATTCGTTCGCCGCCGACTCGGCCAGCGGGTGCGGATGCGTTACGTGCCGCGCCTGCGCTTCGCCCACGACGCGACGCTCGAGCGCGCGACCCGTGTCGGCGAGCTGCTGGACGAGGCGAAGCGGCCCGACGACGGGACATCGGAGCAGGGCCCGGAACGGGGCCGGGAAGAAACCTGACATGGGCCGGCGGCGAAGACACGGTCGGGATCTGACGGGCATCGTGCTCCTGGACAAGCCCGTGGGCATCGGCTCCACGGAAGTGTTGCAGCGGGTGAAGAACCTGTTCCAAGCCCGTAAGGCCGGCCACACCGGGAGTCTCGACCGATTGGCGAGCGGGCTGCTGCCGCTCTGCTTCGGCGAGGCCACCAAGATCTCAGGCTTCCTCCTCGATGCGGACAAGCGCTACCGGTCGACGTTTCGCCTCGGGGTCGTCACGAGCACCGGCGACGCCGAAGGGGAGGTGCTCGAGAGCCAGGAGCCGCCCCGGCTCGACGAGGGAACGATTCACCGGGTGTTGGCGGAGTTCAACGGGGAGATCGAGCAGATCCCGCCCATGCACTCGGCCATCAAGGTGCAGGGTCAGCGCCTGTACAAGCTCGCCCATCAAGGGCTCACGGTGGAGCGCCAGCCGCGTCCCGTGACCATCTACCGGCTCGACCTGCTCGGATACGGCGACGGCCGCCTGCAGGTGGAGGTGGAGTGCTCGAAGGGCACCTATATCCGTACCCTGGCGGAGGACATCGGCAAGCGCCTCGGCTGCGGGGCGAGCGTGGAGACGCTGCATCGCTTCGGGGCCGGGCCATTCGACGGCGCGGACATGGTGCCGTTGGAGGAACTCAGGGAGCGGGCCGAGCGCGGGCTCGATGCGCTGGACGAGGTGCTGCTGCCCATCGAGGCTGCGGTGGCCCACTGGCCGGGGGTGAGCCTGCCGGACGCGGTCGCCTATTACTTGCGCCGCGGCCAGCCCGTGCTCGTCCCCCACGCGCCGACCGAGGGCTGGGTGCGCATCTTCGCGGGCGGCGATCGATTCGTCGGCGTCGGCGAGGTCCTCGACGACGGCCGCGTGGCACCCAGACGGCTCATGAATGCCGGCTAAATAATTTTTTTGAAATCATAGGGTTAGAAGCGGCCTCGAACGCTGCTCCGCCCTTGTTCGGGCAACGGCGTCAGAGTAGAATACGCGGCCTGAAAATTGAGCAGAGGAAAGATCCAGCGATGTCGATAAGCGTCACGCAGAAGCAGGAAGTCGTCACCGAGTACCAACGGAGCACGGGTGATACCGGCTCACCGGAGGTGCAGGTGGCATTGCTGTCTGCCCGCATCCAGAATCTGACCGATCATTTCAAGTCTCATATCCACGATCATCACTCCCGTCGAGGCCTGCTGAAGATGGTCAGCCAGCGACGCAAGCTCCTCGACTACCTCAAGAACAAGGACGTCGATCGCTACCGCGATCTCATCACGCGTCTCGGCCTGCGCCGTTGATGCACCCGCCGATGGAGACATCCGGCAACCCACAATTCCTTCAATGATTCCGTCGCGTGCCAGGGGGTGCGCGATGTCTGACGCATTCAGCGTAATACTCAAAGGCAATCCATGACATCCATCAAGAAGTCCGTCCGCTACGGCGCCCACGATCTGGTTCTGGAAACGGGCGAAATCGCCCGCCAGGCTGGCGGCGCCGTCATCGCCAGCCTCGGTGACACCGTCGTGCTGGTAACCGCCGTAGGCAACCCGAATTCCGATCCCAATCGCGGTTTCTTTCCGATGACCGTCGATTATCAGGAGAAGACCTACGCCGCCGGCAAGATCCCCGGCGGTTTTTTCAAGCGCGAGGGTCGTCCCGCCGAGAAGGAGACCCTGACCTGCCGCTTGATCGACAGGCCCCTGCGGCCCTCCTTCCCTAAGGGCTTCAAGCAGGAAGTCCAGATCATCGCCACCGTGATGTCGTTGGACCCGGACATCGATCCGGACATCCCGGCGCTGGTCGGCGCGTCCGCGGCCGTGTCCATCTCCGGCATGCCCTTCAGCGGGCCCATCGGCGCCTGCCGTGTCGGCTACATCGATGGTGAGTTCGTGCTGAACCCCACCTTCGCGCAGCTCGACGAATCCCAGCTGAATCTCGTCGTCGCCGGTACCGAGAATGCCGTGTTGATGGTCGAGTCAGAGGCCGACGGCCTCCCCGAGAAGGT
>CBDTYP010000161.1:0-7120 GCA_965364645.1 uncultured Gammaproteobacteria bacterium
CAACGGCTCTCGACCGCTTCCAGCTGGGGCCCGACCCGCTCCGGCAACGGCGGCAGCGAGCCGACCGCGTCGCCGTGGCGCAGCCGATCCAGCATCGACTGCATCTCCGTGCCGTGGGCCTTGAGTCGCGACAGGCCCTGCACGTCGCCCAGCGCGCCCGACTGCGCCGCCCGGGAAACCTGCTGGGAGAGCAGCTCGAGGTCGTTCATCAACGCGACGTACTCGGCGTCGGCGGCACTGTGTCTGCTCGCGAGCGAATGCGCCGCGAACATCAACGCGACGAATATGAACAAGAGGCTCGGCAGAATGACACGCCATGCCTGGCGGCCCCGGCTCCGGGCGGCGGGATTGCCTTCCGGGTTCCGCGCGCTTACCTCGCCTGCGGTGACCGTGGTGCTCTCGGCTATGCGCTTTCTCCCGGGAATCCTCATATCTATCTGCCTATGCGGCCACCTGCATGAAAGCGGGGGCGGCGATCAACGCGTGCACGTCGAACACCTGCCAGGTTTCGCCGGCGACGACGTAGCCGCCGACCACGTACGGGGACAGCCAGTTCTCGGAGGCGGTAGCATCGGGAAGACGCTGCTCGTCGAGAAAGTGCTTTACGCCGAATACTTCTTCGACCGCCAGGCCGGAGAGAATCTCATCCTGCTCGACCACCAGGACCCTGGAATCGCGACCCAGGTCCGCCAGCTCGCCGCGCAAAAATCCCTGCAGATTCACGACCGGCAGCAGCGCGCCCCGCAGGTTCGCGATCCCCATCAGCCAGCTCTTCGCGCCGGGCACACGCGCGAGCTTCGGACAGTGCATCACCTCGTTGATGTCCGACATCGACGCCACGAGCCGATGATCGGCAACGGAGAAACCGATGCCACGCCACACCTCTCCCGCGGACTGGGCGTCTGTAGATGCGTCTGCTTCGCCATGGGCCCGCCGCTCCAAGTCGCGCAGCAGGGCGATCGGGTCGTTCACGTTCTCTTGCATGGTTCACTCGAGGTTGGTACGCGCTAACTCACGGTACCAACGTTTCTGTTCACCGCATCGATGAGTTCCTGCGCACGGCACGGCTTGGTCAGATACTCCCGTGCTCCCTGGCGCAGGCCCCACTCCCGATCGCTCGCCTCGTTCCTCACGCTGAGGATGACGACGGGAATTCGTGCGGTGTCGGGGTCGCGATTGATCTTGCGCGTCGCCTGAAACCCGCTCATGCCAGGGAACACCACATCCATCAAGATCAAATCCGGCCGCTCGTCGCGGGCCCTTGCTATTCCCTGCTCGGCGGAGGTTGCCGATGACGTCTTGAAGCCGTTCTGAATCAACAGACGCGATACATGCTCGACTACCGTCGGTGAGTCGTCGACGATCAGTACGTGTGTCATATCAGTGGCTTCCGTTCAAAACATGCTTCTCGATGGCGTTGAGAAGCTCGTCGCGCGTAAACGGCTTGGTGAGATATTGTTCCGAGCCGACGATGCGTCCTCGCGCGCGATCGAATAGTCCGTCCTTGCTCGACAACATGATCACGGGCGTCTTCTTGAAAAACTGGTTGTGCTTTATCAGCGCGCACGTTTGATAACCGTCGAGGCGCGGCATCATGATGTCGACGAAAATGATGTCGGGCTCGTGATCGACAATGCGTACGAGCGCCTCGAAGCCGTCGGTCGCGGTCACGACCTTACAGCCAGCGTTTTTTAACAATGTCTCGGCGGTGTGTCGGATGGTCTTGCTGTCGTCGATGACCATCACCTTCACGCCGCCAAGACCATTCTGATTCGATCCGGTCACGGCCTGTTCTCCCCCCTTCGGGCCGCACTCCGATGTGACGGGGTTAACTCCTAAATCCTAGTATACTCGCGTGGCGAATGCATTCGTCTAACCGCTTTTAGAACAGTAGCTTGCCGGTGGTCGATGGGGAATTCCTTGAAGTCCCGGATCGGCCTGCGGCGGGGTCGGCGGATGGCTCGGGAGGGGGTCTCAGGAGACGCTTTCGAGGCTGCCGGCGGGGGCCTTGGAGCGAGACTCCATGAGCTGTCCCACGTCCAGGAGCAGCACCACCTGCCCGTCCCCCAGGATGGCGGCCCCGGCGAGCCCGGCGACGGAACGCAGCTGGGGCACGACCGAGCGCACCACCACGTCGACCCGCTCGCCGATGGCGTCCACCACCAGCGCGCGGCGCTCGCCGTCGGAACACATCAGCACCAGGGGCAGGCGGCTCGCCCGATCCCCCCGTGGCGCCGCCCCGAGGGCCAGCAGGTCACTGAGGTAGCCGAGGCGCCAGCTCGCGTCGCCGTGGTCGACGCCTGACTCTTCGGCGCCCTCCAGCTCCTCGGCGGAGAGCTGCAGGACCGCCTCCACCTCGGCCAGGGGCAGGGCCAGGATCTCGCTCCCGACCGCCACCAGCAGCACCGTTGAAACCCGCGGCGCCAGGGGTATCGCCAGCTCGCACCGGGTCTCGGAGGCGCCGGCGGGCGCGAGCTCCAGACGGCCGCCCAGGGGCCGGAGGAAGGCTTGCGCATCGGCCACCGCGTCCTCCGGAGCCCGGCAGTCCGCCGTCATCACCATGGTGAGATCCGCGCCCCGGCGCTTGAAGCGCATCTCCATCAGGCATCCCGGCGGCCGCCCCGCGAGCACCCTGGCCCGGGGCGGCTCGACGCCCACCTCGATCATGCTGCCCGTGAGGCTGCGCAGCACGGGCAGGAGCGCCGCCATCTTCTCGGGCTCGATGGCGAGTCCCGCCCCGTCGACCTGGAGCTGCACCTGCTTGCCGGCGTGGGAGGCCCGCTCGGAGACCTCGGCCCGCAGATCATCTAGTTGGGTGTCCAGAGGTTGCATGCGGGTCTGCATCAGGCGCTGTTCGAGAGCGACGTTGTCCCGGGCCTGCTGCACCAGGACCGCGCGGCTGTCGCCGGCGATGGTATCGATGGTGTCGCGCAGCTCCAGGAGCTCACCGAGGCGTCCGCCGAGACGATCGAGGCGTTCCCGGATGCCGGCGAGCGCCGGCCCGCGCCGGCCCTGGGGCGGCAGCTCCCCGGCGTCGGCGGGGTCGTGGGGCGTGCGCAGGGTCTCGGTCGCGACGCGCAGTCCATGGAGCTCCTCACGCATCGCGCGGATGCCGGCGTCCATATCTTCGAGGCCTTCCCGGAACACACCCACCTGTTGCTCCAGGCGCGAGCGGGCGCCGTCGATGTCGCCGGCGATGCGGGCCACGTCGTCCAGCAGTGCATGGTCCACCGAAGGTGCGGGAGCATCGTCGCCTTCGTCACGTGCGCCGCCCGGCGGAGAGGAGGTGGGCTCGGGATCCGGCGCCTCGGCGGCGTCCGTGCGCACCGCGCCGGCGAACGCGTCCAGGCGCCGGCGCTGATCGGCGATGGCGTCGAGATCGTCCTCGCCGGCCGCCCTCCCTGTCGGCGGCTCCGGCGGTTGTGGGGCCTCCGCGGGCGGGCTCGCATGCCCCTGCTCGAGGCGCTGGATGACACCCTCGGCGTGCACGAGATCCGCCTCCAGGCGACGGGCGATGCGGCCGCTGGACGGCATGCCGGCGGTATCCTCGGCTACCGCCGCGGCAGGCTCCATGCCAGACGCCGTCAACAGGTCCGCCCCGAGGGCGTGCAGGCGATCGGCGACCCGACCCCAGCCGCCGGCGGGCGGCTCTCCGGAGCCGGGGATCTTGTGCAGGAGAGCAACCTCGCGCAGCGCGCGCAGCCGAAGGTCGTGAGCACCCAGGAGGCCGAGGCCGTCGGCCACCTGCACCATGCGTTCGGTGAGCCAGCCGCGCTTGGCGGGCCAGGAATCGTCCGGCGCCAGCGCCTCCATGATCTGCCCGGAGATGGCGAGGGTCTCCTTCAGCACGGACAATACCGCCGTCGGGTAGTCGGGGTGTGCCCGGGGCGGTGCGGTGAATGCCTTCAGCAGGGCACTGCGGGACGGGAAGACGCCCATGGTGACATCCACGTCGTGACCCTCGCCGACATAGAAGATCAGATCCTGGGCCAGCGCCGCGTCCGCGTCGTGCACCGGGACGTTGCCTTCTCCCAGCGCCTTCAAGCGCCCGTCCAGCTGACCGAGCAGTCGCTTGACGGCGGCGCTCATGCGCCAGTGCGGATCCCCGAGCAGGTTTGCGAACGACGACGCGGCGCGCCAGAGCGTCTCCGCGGGCGAGCCTTGGGAGAGCGCATGCAGACGGGCGAACACTTCGCCGATGCGATTGCCGGCGGCCTTCGCCGAGACGTCGCCGCGCAGCCAGGCCACGAGCCCCTGCTGATAATACGAACGCAGGCGCTTCGCCGTGGCGGTCATGCGCGGACTCACCTCGCCACCCTGCTCGCCTCCGTCGGCGCGACCGGGCGGCGTTCCAGCGTTCACGGCCACGGCGAAGACGGCGTTCCCGGACAGCAGCGGCGCGCCCCGCAGCGCCCGCAGCTCGTTCGCCAGCGCCAGCGGCGATCGCGACGGCAACGAGCCGCCCGGCTCGTTCTCCGGAGGATCGTCCGCGAGCACCGACAACGACTGCACGAGCAGCGCGACGAGGCGGCCCAACGCCGCCGTGTCCGCGGACGTGGCGGCGCCGACGGCGAGCGCCATGTCCGCGGCGAGCAGAGTGCGGAGCGTGTCGTCCCCGGCTTCGAGCACCGCCTGCAGCTCGGCGACGGCGGCCGACGCGCGTTCGGACCTGGAGAGGTCCTGGTCGGGAGAAGGTGATTCTACGGATGGGCGGGAGGGGTCGTGGCCCTCCTCCGGAGCCAGGTCGAGCACCGCGACGCGGGCCCGGGCGAGCACGTCGGCGAAGGCCTTGCGCCCTTTCTCAGCAGGCATCTTGGAGTTGCCGGGGTTCAGGACACCGGACGCAGGCCGCCGGAACGCCGCCGCCGGCGCTCATGCCCCTGGCGGCGATCGCCGGCCTCCTCGCTCGAGGCGGTGTCCTCGGGCGCCTGGGCGGCTCGCTCCGTTTCCAGCGCGACGACACTTCTCTCCTCCGGCGGCACGGGATGCAGCCGCGACACGTGTGCCTGCAGACTCGCCATGAGCTCGGTGAGGCGGGACGCGGAACTGGCCGCGGACTCCGCGCCGATGCTGGACTGGCCGACCGCCGCGTGCACCGCGGTGACCGCCCGCACCACGTCGGTGGCTCGCAGGGCGTGCTCCTGGCTCGCACCCACCAGAGACTGGGCGAACTTCTCGAGCTTACGGGAAATCAGGTTGAGATTGGCGATGGGTTTCTCCGCCTTGTGCAGGCGCTCGCCCGTGCTCTTCACAGCCCACGCGGTGTGCTTGATGGCCTTGGCCGCCTCCTCGGCATCGGTGCGCAGGCTCTCCCGCATGCGCTCGACGGACTGCATGACCCCGCGCGCGCGCTCCGCAAGACGCTGGAGCTCGTCGGCGAAGCTCGCGTCGGATCGCGACGCGCCGCCCTGGCCACCGCTTTGGGAAGTCGTCTGGATGGCGACGTTCAGAGACAGCATCCGGCTGTGATCACTCAGCTCGTCGATGCGCATGGCGACCGCGCGCGCCTCGTCGGCGCTCTCGAGGAGACGGCGCACCCGGCGCAGGCTCTCCTGCACCGAGGAGCCGAGATCGCCGAGCTCCTGCAGCGCGCCCCCGACATGCTCCTTCACCGTCCTGGCCTCGGCGACGCCGTTCTCGGCCAGGGTGTCGAACTTGGTCATGTTGGAGTAACCGAGCTTCACCGCGGAGGCGAGCTCCTGGGTGGCGTTGGCTGCCTTGTCCACGCTCTGGGCCTGTTGGCGCCCGGCGGCGTTCAGCTTCGCCGCCGCCTCGTTCAGCGAGGCGGTGCTGCTGGCCACCTGGTGTACGTCGGTGACGATGGCGTCGACCCGTGTGTGCAGCTCCGCCTGCACCCGCTTGAGACCGCGGGTCACGGCCTGGCCGGGGTCCTCGCCGGGCTCCACGGTGGTCTCTACCTCGACCACGCGCCCGAGATCCGCCAACAGACGGCGCAGCTCGTCGCTGACCCGCCGCATGTCCGAGCCCGCCGTGGTCATCACCTGCTCGAGCTGCTCGTTGCGCCGGTACTCGTCGAGGCGGCGCTGACTCTCGTTGCGCCGGTGGGCGCGGGCATCCATGGCCATGAGCAGCGCGGCAATCAACAGCGTTACGATAGCGAGGCCCGCCAGCAGCCGGGTGTGGGCCGGCTGCAGCGGACGCGTCGAAACATGGCCGGAGTACATGAGCTCGGCCTCGCGGGTGGCGGCCACGATGGCGTCGCTCGAACGGGCCGCGTCGCCGACGGCCTCCTGCAGGCCCGCGAGGTCCACCGACTGGCGGACGATGTCCTGCACCTGACGGCTGGCCTCCCGGAACAGATGCCCGATGCTGACCAGCAGATCCCTGGCGACTTCGTCGGTCACCGCCTCGATGCCGAGCTCCGGATTACCGTTCAGCAGTCCGTTGTTCACGTTACCGAACAGCACGGCGTCACGGCCGAAACGATCGGCCGCGGTCAGCCGGCCCTTTCCGCCCCGGAAGAGCCGCTCGCCATTGGCTACCATGCGCTGGATCAGCATCAGCTGGCGGGCCGCCGCGCGCAGCTGGTCCGGCTCCTCCTCGGCGGCGGTCATGGCGGCCACCAGCTCGTCGCTGGCCACCAGCATGCGGGTGGCGATGGTCTGGAAGCGAGTGAGCGCCCGCTCCAACTCCTGCTGGGCGGACTGACGGGAGGCGATGGCCTCGAGCTCGCTGCCGAGGTGCGCCCACTCCTTGTCGAGCTGCGAGAGGCGCGCCTCGATCTCCGCGGGGGCCGGCCACAGGCCCAGGGGCGGGCGCGGCGGGTACAGATTCTCCAGCAGCCCCCGGGCATTGCGATGCCGTTCCCGCAGGAGCTCCAGGGACACGTCCGGATTGCTGGATGCGAGGGTGGTCATGCGTGCCACCTGCAGTGCGAGGAGTACCTGCTGTTCCAGGCGCGCGAGGAACGCCGCGTCGTCCGCGGCCCGGTGCTCCTGGTATAGATAGGAAGCGATGGCCAGGGTGAAGAGTATCCCCGGCAGCAGCAGCCGCCACGGATGCCACCCGATGCGCCGGGTGATGGCGCGGGCGAGCGCAACGTCCGGTTGTTCCGGCGCCGGGCTCGGTTCGCTCAGGCCAGTGGGCATGTGTGGGTCCG
>CBDTYP010000162.1:0-7095 GCA_965364645.1 uncultured Gammaproteobacteria bacterium
GCGGAAGCGGTCTGGCAGCTCAGGCAGTTAGCCAATCAGCTCAAGGAGGGGCTGCGCAAAGACAGGGAGCAGAGCCGGAGTGCGCGCGCACCCTGCGCGCCGATGCCGGTGGAGCAGGCTGTCAACGCCGGTCAGATGCTCGACGCGGCGAAGCAACAGACCGAGAATTTTCTCATCGCGGGCATCGGGAAACTCTTCAAGGAAGCCGAGGACAGATTGCTCATTGATCCCGGCGAGGCTGCCAGCGACGCGGCGCAGACGGGTCCTCTCGCCGCGATGAAGGAGGTGCAGGAGGTCAAGGTGCCCGTCGAGACGGCGTACCTCGAGGCCGTCGCACGCGACTTCGACATGATGGTCAACCCGGATGCCGTACGGGAGCCGGAGTCTCCCCAGGGCGCGCAGGAACTCGCGCTCGTCGACACGGGAAGCTTCGATGATTGGCTGACTACCAAGAACATGATCTCGGCCGCCGAGGCGAATCTCAAGGAAACCCAGTACAAGCTGGAGAGGCGGCTGACGTCCCTCGTCCGATCACCGATCGACGAGGAGAACAATCCCATCGGGCTGGCGCAACTTTGTCTGACCTTCCACGATGCATTGCAGGGACTCGGCGCGTCGGGGATGGCGCGTAGAAACATACTCGAGTCGTTCGAGTACGCGGTCGTCAAGGATCTCGAAAAATTCTACAACGAGCTCAACGACATGCTCGCCGGCGGTGGTGTACTCCCGACCGTCGAGCGGGGGCAGCCTGCAATCAAGGGCTCGAAATCGAAGGCAAAGAAGCCGGAGAAGGAGTCACCCGAACCCACGCCCGAGTTGGCGATCGCGGAGCCGGACGCCCAAGCGGAGGCCGCGCCGGAGAACGTCAGCCGCACGCCCACGATGCTCCCGCCACTGAGATTGGGCACCGCGTTTCACGCGGCCGGCAACCTGATCGCCATGCAACGAAGCGCGGAGGCGGAAGGGTCGCCGGCTCCCGGTGAGTTCGTGCAGGGCCTGTCCACGTGGTCCCCGGCCCAACCGACCCTGGAGCAGCAAAAGGAGCTTCTGGACAGTCTGTCGATTCTGCAACGCTCGCCGAGATTCGCCCAGTCGGACGACGAGGGCGCATTGGAACTGAGCCAGAAGCTCACCTCCACCTGGCGCTCCGCCGGACTGGAGGCGAGTCCGGACCACCACATGATGCTCGATATCGTGTCGAACCTGATCGACGCGATAATGGACGACCCGTTCGTGAGCCACCAGGTGAAGCTGCGGGTGAGACGGCTGGCCGTTCCCGTTCTCAAGGTTGCCTTCCAGGATCCGAACTTCTTCGAGGACCAGATGCATCCCGCCCGCCAGGTGCTGGACAACCTCGGACGGTTGGATCCGGAAACGACCGAGGGATTCGCCGAGGTCGTCGACCCGGTCGTAAACGGGATCGTGGAAAACTACGAGAACGATCCGGCGGTGTTCACCGGCGCACTGTCCGCCCTCAAGTCGGTCGTCTCCAAGCAGCGCCGGGTATTCCAGGAGAACCTGGAACAGCTGGTCTCCGATAGGGAGCAACAGGAAGAGTTCGTAAAGGCGCGCCAGAAGGATACCGGATCGTCCGACGAGGCGAAGCCTGCTGCGGCTACGCCTTCATCCCAGCCGCAGGAATCCGGCGCCGGGGGCGAGTGGGAGGGTTGGCTCAACGAGGCCCGCCGCTGCAAGCCGGGCGACGTCCTGTCCATCGAAGAGAAACAGGGACGACGGAAGAAGCTGTCCCTGGCGTGGGTGAGCGAGGACAAGGGTACGTTCATTCTCGTCGACTCCCTCGGCAACAAAGCCATGTCGCTGACCACGCAAGAACTGGCAATGCACCTGAAGCGCGGGTCCGCAATAGCGGAGGATATCGCGAACATGGCGCTCACCGACCGCGGCACCTATCGAATGCTGCGATCGCTGCACGAGCAGCTGGCACGCAAGGCGAGCCATGACAAGCTGACCGATCTGTTGGCCCAGAAGGAGTTCGAGGGCCGGCTCGACGAGCTGATTTCGGATGCGGTGCGAAACGCATCTAACCACATCATGTTCGCCCTCGACGTGGAAGGGCTCCAGGACATCGTGAAGACGGCCGGGAAGAAGACGGGCGCCCAGCTGTTGAAGAAGCTCGCGCGGCTTATCGAGAAGCAGAACGCCGGGCGCGGCGTCGTCGGACGCCTCGGGACGAATCGATTCGGCGTGCTGATCAGAGATACGAGCATGGAGGATGGCCAGGAGATCCTCGAGCGGCAGAGAAGGGTCATTGCCAAGGTGCGGTGCATGTGGAAAGGAGAGACCTTTCCCCTGACCACCAGCGCGGGGATCCTCGAGATCACCGACATGAGCGAAGGTGTGGATGCCACGATCAAGGCAGTGGGCGCCGCACTGGACCGGGCCGCCAAGGCGGGCGGCGACCGCGTCGAGCTGACCGGCACCGTTCACGACCCGATCCAGGCCCTGGGCCTCCAGGGCGCCGGGAAGACCACGGTCCTGGACATGCTGAACCTGGAAAGCCTGAAGCTGCGGTGCCAGCGGGTCGTGCCGGTCGCCGAGGGGGACACGGGTCTGCCCCATATCGAGGTCCTCCTGGGGGTGCAGAAGGAGGAAGGCCTGATAGCGTTGCCCGCCGACTTCATCCGCGCGGCGGAACGTAGTCACGAGATGCAGACCGTCGACCGGTGGGTAATCAAGAGCGTCTTTACCTGGATTAGCGAGAATCAGGACAAGGTGGACGCAGTGGATGGGTTCTCCATCAACCTGTCGTCCAACTCGCTGAGCGACGATGGGGTGCTCGAGTTCGTGCTGGCGCAGTTCTCGGAAACCATGGTGGCGCCGGCGAAGATCATCTTCGAGTTCCCCGAGTCCGCCGCGACCGCGAACGTGTCGCTGACGACGGACTTCGTCACCACCCTGAAGACCTATGGGTGCCGCTTCGCCATCGACGACTTCGGCATGGCGGATTCGTCGTTCTCCTACCTGAACTCCCTGGCGGTGGACTTCGTGAAAATCGACGGGAAGCTGGTGGCCGACATCCTGGCGAGCCCGAAGGACCTCGCCGTCGTCCGCTCCATCAACGAGATCGGCCACCTGCTCGGAAAGCAGACAATCGCCGAATTCGTGGAAAACGACGACATTCTCGCCCGTATCCGCGAGCTGGGCGTCGACTACGCCCAGGGCTACGGCATCGAGAAGCCAAGCCTCTTGGAATCGCTCTAAGCCAAAGAACCCACGTGAGATTCGACTGTCCGCGGACTACAATGTGGCGCGGAAAGGCTGGTATATCATGGGTGTCCTGGCCTATTTTTGCTGGTGGGGAAAGGCAGACTGGAGCGACTACCCTGAACTCGATAACCACGATTGAGAACGGCAGCTGGATCGGCGACCGAGAGGCGCCGGACCGGTTCGTCGAAGCACTCGAATCCGGATCGGTCCTCTACATCCCGGACCTGGGGTTTCCCATCGAGGAAGAGGAGCGCAAGTTCTTCGAGTCCGATTTCGAGCACATGAATTCCAAGAACGTCAGCTGGGATCCGGCGACGGGCGCGGTACGCGGCCTCAAGTCCACCCACCCGGCAAGCGACGAGGAGGTTGCGACGCTGGGCGCCATGATGGCCCGCTTCGCGAAGTTCGGCGAAGATCTGTTCGCGTCGCTCCTGGGGGAGTACGCGAAACGATTGACCACCGCGCGCACGAGCTTCCGACCCATCGAGATCGAGGGTCGAATACCGCGAACCGTCGGCAGTAATGACAAGCTGCTGCACATCGATTCCTTCTCGTCTCGCCCGATGGCGAACCAGCGAATCCTCAGGATATTCACCAACGTGAATCCCGGCGACCGACCCCGGGTCTGGAACGTCGGAGAGCCGTTCGAGAATGTCGCCGAGCGCTTCGCGCCCCGGTTGCGGGCCCCGGTGCCGGGGCAACGGGCGGCTTGGCGTCTGTTCGGCGTGACCAAGAGCTACCGGACGCTTTACGATCACTACATGCTGCGCATGCAGATGAAGATGAAGGCCGATGCGGACTATCAGCGGTCGGTGCCGCAGACCCGGGTTGAGTTTCCCCCGGGGAGTACCTGGATCTGCTTTACCGATCAGGTCTCCCACGCGGTGTTGTCCGGCCGGTTTCTCCTGGAGCAAACCTACTATCTTCCCGTCGAAGGCATGTCGCGGGCAGACAGATCACCCCTCAGAGTTCTGGAGTCCCTGCTCGATCGGCCCCTGGTCTGACTCCGGCCGAGCCCCTCCGTGAGCCAACCATCCAGTCAGAACGGCGGCCGCGGGCCCCTGGTCATCTGGAAGTTCAACGATGGCCTGCGCGGGCACGAGAACCAGACTACCGGACTCATCGAGGCGTTGGCGCGGGAGACCGAGGTGCGAACCTGTGTGGTGAACGTGCCCCGCGGCGCGGGCCAGCTGCGCGAAGTCTGGCGGCTCCTCTTCAACACGCAGTATCGCGACTGGCCCGCGCCGGATCTGCTCATCGGCGCCGGCCACTCGACCCATCTGCCGCTGGTCGTGGCGCGACGCGCCCGGGGCGGGCGCTCGGTCGTCGTCATGTCGCCGAGCCTGCCCACCGGCTGGTTCGACCTCACGATCTGCCCGAATCATGACCGGATACCCGATGCCGAAAACGTGATAGTGACCCGTGGCGCGCTCAACCGCTCCCGGAACGGGTCCGGGATGAGCGCGAGCGAGGGCCTGATCCTGATCGGCGGGCCTGATCGCTACTATGGATGGTCGACCGACGGACTCACCACCCAGATCGAGCGGGTCCTGGACCGGAGCCCCGATGTTCACTGGATGGCGGCATCTTCGCGGCGTACGCCAGGTGATCTGCTGGCGCACCTGGACCGGCTCGGCGCGCCGAACCTCAGCACCTACGCGGTCGAGGATGTGGATGTCGACTGGCTGCCGGGCAGGTTGGCGCGGGCCGCCACCGTATGGGTGACCGAGGACAGCGTATCGATGATCCACGAGGCCATCACGGCGGGCGCGGCCACCGGCCTGCTGGCCGTTCCGAGGTTGAAGTCACCGGATGCCAGCGCAACGCGGTGGTTCGAAGAAGGCATCGGCACCCTGTTGGCCGATTCGCTGGTCACGTCCTTCGACGATTGGGAGGCCGGCCGTCCACTGGCGCCGGCGGCCACGCAGCTCGACGAGGCGCAGCGGTGCGCGGATTACATCCTGGACAGGTGGTTTCGAACGCGGCGCTAGTGTAAGGCTACCGGGCCGTGCAATTCCCGCAGACCGGGACCTTTCCGAACTCACCTCGGGTATGCCAATCCCGGATCTGGGCGAGGCGCGCACCGTGCCAGATATCGTGCATGGTGTCGGTACGCATGTCGCCGACGATCTCGGAGCCTTCGTAGTCCACGCAGCAGATGGAAACGCGCCCATCCCAAAGCACCGTGAACGTCTGCCACAGGCGCATGCATTGGAATCCACTCTTGTTCTTGGGATCCGACTCCCCTGCGACGTGGTCGCTGCCGCCCCAGTTGTGCGCCCTGGTCACATCCACCCGGTCTACAACGCCTTTCCATCGATCGACGAAACCCGTCTCCTCGAACTCATTCTCCTTGATCGACACGAACATCAGCTGCACCTTCGGGTTCGAGCGTCCCATCTCGCCCCGAATGCGAATGAGGCCCTCGAGGTTCCCGGCGATCTTCTCGTACTTCAGACCGACGCGGACCTTCTCGAACACTTCCTTGGACAGCCCGTCGAAGCTGATCTTGATCTCATCGAGCCCCGCCTCGATCAGCTGATGCGACTTCTTCTCCGTCAGCGCGGAGGCGTTCGAGATAATCTTAACCGTGTCGATTCCGCGGTCCTTCGCCATCTTGATCTTCTCCGGTAGCTTCCTGTCGATGAGAGGCTCGCCGAAGTTCTGCAGGTGAATTTTCTTGACGCCGAGGGCGATGGACTCGTCCAGTACCTTGATATAGAGATCATCGTCCATGATCCCCTGCAGCCGCTCGTGATACGGATGCGGGCAGGTCAGGCACTTGGCGTTGCAGTGACTGGTGCTCTCGATGTTGACCGTGCGCGGCGCATTGCCATACTGCCAGTCGAGGATGCGGCCGAAGGCCGGTCTGAGAAGCTCTTTCATCGGGATATTACAGCCCTAGTCCGGCCAGATCGCAAATGTGATTACGGATATTAGACCGCCATACGACCAGTTCGCCGCAAATTCAGTACGCGCGGCTCAGTCGATCGGCCGGATCGCAAATGTGATTACGGATATTAGACCGCCATACGACCAATTCGCCGCAATTTCAGTACGCGCGGCTCAGTCGATCGGCCGGATCCGCGTCCCGGGGACCTGCCTGGGGAAGTAGTCCTCGCAGACCCCTTCGCGCCGCACGTCGCCGGTGGCGCAGTGGAGCCCCCCGCCGAAGGGATAGGCGTCGCGAAACGGGACGGGGATGACCTCCATGCCGAGCCCATCCAACTGCTCCATCTGATGATGTTCGCTCGCCTCCACGCACACCGTCTTGTGATCGAGGATCAGGCAGTTCATCGACAGCCACACGCTCGAATAGCATAGCGGCGGCGGCTCATTGTGAGACGGCGGCGCCGCGTCGATTATCTCCCAGTCATTGGCCTCGAATATCTTTCGCTGCGCGTCGGGAAGCCGCCGGACGGGATTGTTGATGATGAGCCCGGGGCGCAGCGAGACGAAGGTCGCGTCGATATGAATCGGGTAGGGATCGCCCGGAAAATTCACCGAATGCACGCGATGATCGGGGAAATGCCGTTGCAGCCACTCCATGCCTCGGCGATTCGTCGTGAGCCCGTGTTGGCAGAATAGATCCCTGCCGATGCGGAGCACGTCGGCCGCGTCGAACAGCGGCTCGTGCTCGTTGGTGACGAAGTCCAGCGCCGCGGTCCTGCGCAGGCGCTCCTCGATGGTGATCTCGTCGAAGTATCCCTGTTGATAGGACTCGTCCGTCAGCCGTGGCCGCGGCGCCTGCTCCCATCGGAACTCGGGATCCTCGTCGAAGTATCGCTGCATCAGCGGGTGATACGCCAGGTACTCCCAGTAACGGCAGCGGAAGGACATGGGCGCGCTCAGGATCTCCTTGCCCAC
>CBDTYP010000163.1:0-7084 GCA_965364645.1 uncultured Gammaproteobacteria bacterium
CGTCACGTTCCGCCATTATGACTGGACGCTACGCGATCCGCAGCGGCAACGGCACCGTTCCGATGGGAGAGGGCGTGTATGGCCTGGTGCAGTGGGAAGTCACCATGGCTGAGATGTTTTCCGCAGCAGGCTACGCGACCGGGATGTACGGAAAGTGGCATCTCGGGCGCACCGAGTCCCCAATTCCACCGATGAGTCTGTGTACTCTTCTTTGCCGGGATTCGCGGAAAGCGGTGTCACGGAAACATACGTCATGGACAGTAAGAAGGGCAGCCTCCCGACGAAGGTACGTCCGTACCGCTTGGACTATCGGCCGATTATCGACCGTGACCTGACCGACAGAGCAATGAGCTTCATGAGGCGACAAGCCGGCTCCGAGAAGCCGTTCTTCGTCTATCTACCCTATACTGCCACGCACTTTCCGACCATGCCCCACCCCGACTTCGTCAATAAGTCGGGAAAAGGTCCGTGGGGCGATCTTCTTATGCAGATCGACAGCTACGTCGGCGAATTGCTCGACACGATCGACGAATTGGGTATCGGGGACGACACAATCGTCATATTTACGGCCGACAACGGTCCCGAGGCACTGGGCGCTGGTGAAACGTCGCTCACGGTAGAGACTTCGGTACATGGCTCCGCGGGCCCCTGGCGTTCGACCCTGTTCACGGGCTACGAGGGAGCGCTGCGCGTGCCGTTTGCGATGCGCTGGCGGGGTAAGATCGAGGCCGGACGGGTGAGCGACGAGATCGTTCACGAGATGGATCTCTTCCCGACATTGGCTCGGATCGCCGGCGGCAAGGTCCCCTCAGACCGCGTCATCGACGGTATGGACATGTACGAGTTCTTAGTGGGGCACAAACAAGAATCCGGCCGGGATGGATTCATCGTCTATATGGGGAACGATATCTTCGGCGTAAAGTGGAGAGATTGGAAACTCCATTTCAAGGAGCAAAGCGGATGGAATGGTGTGCTGCGCGAGTACACGATGCCCCGTGTCTACAATCTCATGCAGGACCCTCAGGAGCGCGATAACGTACTCTTTCCACATACCTGGGTGCCGAAGGCGGCGCTTCCCCAATTGGAGACGCACGTCGTCTCGCTGAGAAAGTTTCCGCCGGTTCCAACCGGAGCTCCAGACCCTTACAAACCACCCTATTAACAAACTCGGGAGGTTCGCTTTTTGCCGTAAGCAGGCAGCGGTTGATGAAATGCATCTGTGTAACGGAAAGACAAAGTCTCTTGATTCGTCACTTGAGCTTGGTCGTTAGGTGAGAGGTGGTCTTCCCTATTCGAGAATATTTCTGGAAGAGTGCGGTTTTGTACTTCGTTCTGAGCATGGTCATTCTAAGCGCATGGTCAGCGGTAAGAGTGTTCATTCTCGGGGAGTATGGCCCCGAGTCCGGTGGGCCCTGGAAGAACTACATGGCGGTTTCTCAACTATCCCTGGCTATATCCGCAATGAGTGCCATGGGTTATCTGATAGCGCTTCAGGTATTCAGTCGCCTGCTATCTGATCCGTCTGTGGCTGGGCGGGGGAGCATCGCGGTCGTTGCTGCCGTCTTGTTACTGATCGTGGGCAGAACAGGCATAGTGGGTGATTCTGCGGATTATCTGCCATTAGGCGGCATAGAGAATTTGATGTTCGCCTTCTTTATGGCCGGTGTGTTCGTCGGTGGTATCGCACTCCTTCTCGTTGGAGTTTGGAATCGCAGTCGTAGATCCACCTGACAACGCGTTTCATCTGAGCCAGCTCGTTCAGGCAGAGTCACTCAGATCGAGTCGATACCGTCGCACCTCATTGAATCTCCGGTCTCGCCCGGAGCCCTTCCTTCAGCCAATCCACGAGGGCCCGTAGCCGTGTCGACGTAGGTCGAGCTTCCGGGTAGACGAGGGTGATCGGAATCGCCGGGAGCTCGAAATCCGCCAATACGACCTCCAGGTGCTTCGCTTGAATGAGGGGTTCGATCTGATAGGAAAGGAACATTCCAAAGCCACGTCCTTCGACGCAGGCGACTGCCGTGGCTGCCGCTTGATTGCAGGTAAAGCTTCCCCGGGTACGTACCGAGACGTCCCTGCCACCGTCACGAAAGCTCCAGTTGTTGCCCGGGTTGATGCCGCGGAACTGCACGCAAGGACGCTCGGCGAGTTCCCGCGGGTGCTTCGGGATTCCTTCACCGCGCAACAGCGCCGGGCTCGCGCACACGACGCGACGCACGTGGCCCACCGGCACCCCTACCATCGTCGAGTCGGAGAGATGGGCGATGCGCACGGCGAGATCGATGCCTTCCTCCACCAGGTTGACGACCCGGTCCAGCAGCAGCAGCTCGACCTCCACCTCGGGGAACTCCCCCAGAAAGCCGCTCAACGTGGGGGCGACGTGCATCTGCCCGAACAGCGCCGGTGCGGTCATACGCACCTGGCCTCTCGGCTCGACCCGTGCCCGGGTGACCGACGCCTCGGCGTCCTCGATGTCGTTGAGGATCCGGCGGCAGCGCTCGAGGTAATCCTGCCCCTCGACGGTGAGAGACATGCGCCGGGTGGTCCGGCGCAGGAGCCGGGTCCCGAGATCCTCCTCCAGGGCTGCGAGAACACGCACCATCGTGGGTAGGGAGCGATCCAGGGCCACGGCCGCCGCCGTCAGGCTGCCATGGTCAACGATGGCGACGAAGCTGCGCATGGCCAGGAGCTTGTCCATAGTGAAACTATAACTCCATAAAATAGAATAATCTTCTCAGTAAGGAGGTATTTATTCCACATGCCTGAATCTCTACATTCTCCCTATCGACGGCCATATCCCACAGGGGAGGAATGAACATGACAGCATCCGAAACCAGAACCGAAGGCGTTCACCACGTCGGTCTCACCGTGCCGCAGCTGGACGAGGCGAAGACCTTCTTCATCGAGGGTCTCGGCTTCGAGCAGGTCGGGGAGAAGCCAGAGTACCCGGCCGTGTTCGTGAGCGACGGCACCACCATGATCACCCTGTGGCAGGCGGAGGATCCGGCGAGCGCCGTGGCATTCGATCGCCGGCGGGTGATCGGTCTGCACCATCTCGCGTTGCGTGTCGCCGACCCCGAGACCCTCGCGGGCGTCTACCGGGACCTCGAGAAGCGCGACGACGTCAACATCGAGTTCGCACCCGAGTCCCTGGGCGGCGGCCCGGTGGAGCACATGATGTGCCGCATTCCGGGAAACATCCGGCTCGAGCTCATCGCGCCTCCGGCGGCATAATCATGGCGGCCTCAGCGTTGAACGCTTCCCCGTTTCACGAAGGTGAGCAACGGGTGCAGCAGCGGCTCGGTGTGCGCGACGCCATCGAGCCCTGGGCCCGGCAGGTGGTGCGCAGCTATCTCCCGGAGGAGCATCGCGCCTTTCACACTTCGTTGCCTTTTCTTGTCGCCGCCGCGCGGGATGGGGGGGATCGTCCATGGGTGACCCTGTTGACCGGCACGCCCGGCTTCGTCCAATCGCCGGATGCGGGGCGCCTGCTCATTGACGCGGCTCCCGTGCCCGGCGACGCGCTGGAGGGCGCGCTGCTCCCGGGCTCGGATCTGGGTTTGCTGGGAATCGGCCTGGAAACCCGCCGCCGCAACCGTGTGAACGGACGCATCGGGGATTATGAAAGCGGTGGGATTCTCTTCGAGGTCGACCAGGCCTTCGGCAACTGCCCCCAGTACATCCACGAGCGCATGTGGACGCGGGTGCCGGTACCGACGCAGCCCGTTTCGCCGCGACGATCGGAGCGGCTTTCGTCCACGGCCTTCGAAACGATCCGGGCAGCCGATACGTTCTTCATCGCAAGCGGCCATCGTGGCGACGGCGAGAACCCCGGGTTCGGTATGGATGCTTCCCACCGAGGGGGCGACCCGGGGTTCGTGCACGTGGAGAGCGACCGACGCCTGGTGTTTCCGGACTATGCCGGCAACAATCACTACAACACTCTGGGAAATCTGGTCATGGACGCCCGCGTCGGCATGCTCTTCGTCGACTTCCAGAGCGGCGGCATGCTGCAGCTCTCGGGGCGCGCCGGTATCGACTGGGACTCGGACGCCGTCTCCCTCTATCCCGGTGCGCGGCGCCTGGTCATCGTCGACATCGAGTCGGTCGTCGAGCTGGACGAGGCTCTGCCTCTTCGGTGGAGCCCCGCAACGGAGTTCGTTCGAACCCTTCGCCTCGTCGACAAGGTTCCGGAGAGCGCGGACGTCACGTCGTTCGAGTTCGAGGCACGGGATGGCGGCGTGTTGCCCGACTTCGAGGCCGGCCAGCACCTGCCCATCGAGCTGGACGTGCCGGGACACGGCCATCCTGTCGGCCGCACCTATTCCCTCTCGAACGGACCGGGGAGCGGACGCTATCGCATCAGCGTGAAGCGCGAATCCCGGGGGCTCGTCTCGCGCTACCTGCACGACTGCGTCGAGACCGGCGCCTTCGTGGAGGCCGGCCGGCCGGCCGGTGAGTTCGTGCTGACGAAGGACGATCGTCCGGTGGTGCTCATCAGCGCGGGCGTCGGCTTGACGCCCATGGTCAGCATGCTGCACGAGCTCGTCGCGGGAACGTTGCTGCGTCCGGTCCTGTTCGTTCACGGCGCCCGGAACGGCGACCACCACCCGCTCTCGAACGAGGTGCGCGGACTGATTTCCCGACGCGAGGACGCACGGGCTCACGTGGTGTACAGCAATCCGCGGGATGGCGACGTTCCGGGCCGGGACTTCGACTCCGCCGGCCGCGTCGACAGCCAGCTTATCCTCGGGCTCGCGCCCGAGCGCGATGCGGACTTCTACATCTGCGGGCCGGCGGGATTCATGGCGGATATCCGCTCTGGCCTGATTGCGGAGGGTGTACCGGGGAGTCGCATTCACACGGAGACGTTCGGGCCGGTAGCCTGAGCGCCGGGTACGTCAGAGGCCGTTCCGTACCCGCGGCATGACCTCTTCCGCGAAGCGGCGCATCGCATCCATGGCGACGCCGGTCTCCATGCCGGGCCAGTGGGTGCTGATGATGAGGTGATTGACGCCAGTGGGGCGGACGATGGCGAGGATGGCCTCGGCGACCTCGTCCGGGGAGCCGATGAGGAAACGTTCCTTCAAGAGATCGTCGAGCGCCATGTCGAGACCGTCTCCCTCGGGCATGGGCTTGTCCTGTCCCCACTGCACGTACGCCTTGTACTTGGTCTCCAGCGCCGGGCCGCAGAGGCGCAGCGCCTCCTCCCGACTTTCGGCGACGAACACCTCGCGGCGCATGGGCAGCTCCGCCGGAAACGGTTTGCCTTGTACCTCCAGCTCGCGCCGGTAGACGTCCAGTTGGCGCAGCACGGTATCCACCCGATTGTGAGGAGGGATGTACCAGCAGTCGGCGAGGCGCGCCGCGCGGCGGATGGCCGCGTCGGCGTTCGCGCCCATCCAGATGGGCGGGCGAGGTGTCTGCACCGGGCGCATGCCCAGCGCGACGTCGTCCAGGGCGAAGTGGGACGCTTCCATGCTCACCCGCTCCTCGGTCCAGAGCCGCTTGATGGCGACGAGATTCTCCTCCAGGCGCATCACCCGCTCGCTCTCGGTGGTGCCGAAGGCCTTGAACTCGACATCCCGGTAGCCGAGTGCGACCCCGAGGATCACCTTGCCCCCGGACATGACGTCGAGCGTGGCGAACTGCTCGGCGATATCCAACGGCTTGTGCAGTGAGAGGAGCACGACGCCGGCGTTCAGCCGGCAGCTCGGCGCCTCGGCCATGATGCGGGCGAGAAACGGGATCTGCTGGTAGTCCCCCAGGGGCGCAGCGCCGTAGTGCATGCCCTTGGTGATGCAGTCGAAGCCGAGCTCCTCGGCGAGCCGCGCGACGGCGCAGATCTCCTCGAAGCGCCGCACCATGTCGTCCCCGGGGGGATACTGTGCGCGGATCATCAAGCCGAATTTGAAGCTGCTGTCGGTCAAGGGAGCTCCCGCCGCGGCGTTTTCCGCTCCGCGCAGTTTGACCCAATTCCGATATCTGTTCATCCTCGGTCGCGATCGACGTGGATAATCCTGGCGGCAGACCAAAGGAATCAGCGATGAGCGACAAGAACAAAGGCATGCGCCGCGGGCTCACCGACTACGGCGACGCGGACTTCTCCCTCTACCTTCGCAAGGCCTTCATCAAGGCGATGGGATTCAGCGACGACGCGCTGTCCCGGCCGGTCATCGGTATCGCCAACACATTCAGCTCCTACAACGCCTGCCACGCCACGGTCCCGCAGATCGTGGAGGCCATAAAGCGCGGGGTCATGCTGGCCGGCGGACTGCCCATGGACTTCCCGACCATCTCCCTGCACGAGTCCTTCGCCTATCCGACCAGCATGTATCTGCGCAACCTCATGTCCATGGACACCGAGGAGATGATGCTGGCGCTCCCCATGGATGCCTGCGTGCTCATCGGCGGCTGCGACAAGACAGTGCCGGCACAGCTGATGGCGGCGGCCAGCGCGGACATCCCCACCATCGTGGTGGTCACCGGGCCGATGCTCTCGGGATCCCATCGCGGCGAACGCATCTGCGCCTGCACCGATTGCCGGCGGTTCTGGGCGATGTATCGCGCGGGGCAGATCGATGATCAAGAGATCGAGGCGGTGACCGATCGTCTGGTGTCCTCCGCCGGCACCTGCGGGGTGATGGGCACCGCCAGCACCATGGCCTGCATGACCGAAGCTATGGGGATGATGCTCCCCGGCGGCGCCACCATCCCTGCGGTGCACGCGGATCGTCTGCGCCACGCGGAGCTTGCCGGCACGCGTGCCATGGCCCTCGCAGAGGAAGGATTGAAGCCGTCGCAGATCATGAACGAGAAGTCCCTGGCGAATGCCCTGCGTGTCTTGCTCGCCGTCGGCGGCTCCACCAACGGGCTGTTGCATCTCGCGGCCATCGCGGGTCGCCTCGGCATCGCGATCGACATGGAGGCATTCGATGCCATGGGCGCCGAGACGCCGGTGCTGATCGATCTCAAGCCCACGGGCAGCGCGTACATGGACGATCTGCACGCGGCCGGCGGCATGGCCACTATCCTGCGCGAGCTCAGGCCCCATCTGCACCTCGACTGCCTGACGGTCACCGGC
>CBDTYP010000164.1:0-7075 GCA_965364645.1 uncultured Gammaproteobacteria bacterium
GGTAGCCGGCGGCGACGTTCCGGTGCCCGTCGCCGACAACCACATGCGGGTCGCCGAGGCGGAGTTCGCCTTCGTGCTCGAGCGCGACATCCCGCCCCGGGAGCAGACCTACAGCACCGCCGAGGTGCTCGCCTGCGTCGCCTCCCTGCATCCGGCCATCGAGCTGCCCGACTCGCGCTTCGAGGATTTCGCCTACGCCGGCGGCCCCCAGCTCGCGGCCGACGATGCCTGCGCGGGCTGGTTCAAGCTCGGCGAGGCGGCGGACGACGGCTGGCGTACGCTGGATCTGGCGACGCATCCCGTAACGCTGCACATCAACGACCAGGAAGTCACCTCCGGGCAAGGCGCCGACGTGCTCGGCGGACCCCTCGTGGCGCTGACCTGGCTCGCCAACAGCCACGAGCTGCGGGGCTGCGGGCTCGCCGCCGGCGCCATCGTCACCACCGGAGTGTGCGGCGTGCCCTCCCCCATCGCGGAAGGCGATCGCGTCTGCGCGGACTTCGGGAACCTGGGAAGGGTCTCCCTGACCCTCGAGGCTTGAGTCGATGGAGTACACACACATTCGCGTCGAGCCACTCGCCACCGCCGCCGGTGCGGAGATCGCCGGAGTCGACGTGAGCGCGCCTCTGGACGATTCCGTCATCGACGAGATTCACCGGGCCTTCCTCGCGCACGGCGCGATCTTCTTCCGGGATCAGAACCTGTCGCCGGATCAGTACCTGCGCTTCGCGCGCGCCATGGGCGAGCCGAGCGAGTATCCCTTCGTCAAGGGACTCGAAGGCTATCCGGAAATCACCGAGGTGGTGAAGGAGAAAGACGAACGGCTCAACTTCGGCGGCGTATGGCACTCCGATACCACCTACCTCGAGTGCCCGCCCATGGGGACTATTCTCTACGCGCGGGAGATCCCGGACGTGGGCGGCGATACCATCTTCGCCAGCATGATGGCCGCCTACGAGGCGCTGTCACCGGGCATGCGGCGCATGCTGGAAGGACTCAGCGCCGTCAACAGCGCGGACAAGGGGGATGCGGCGATCACCCGCGCCGATGCGCGCCGGCAACGACCGAAGGACGAGGGCGATACGGTCACGACGTCGGAGCACCCCATAGTGCGCACCCATCCGGAGACCGGGCAGAAGGCGATCTACGTCAATCCCGGCCACACACTGCGCATCAGCGGGCTCACGGAGGCGGAGAGCGCGCCCATCCTGGACTACCTCTTTCAACACCAGAAGCGCCCGGAGTTCACCTGCCGCTTTCGCTGGCGGGTAGGCTCCCTCGCCTTCTGGGACAACCGCGCGGTGCAGCACTACCCGCTCAACGACTACCACGGTCACCGCCGCGCCATGCAGCGCATCACGCTCGCGGGCGATCGGCCCCGCTGAATGAGCACACCGCTGTCCTGCATGCTGCTGACGCGCCAGTGGCGCGACATGGGCGAGGGGTTGGAGCTCGTGTTCTGGGCCGTGTCGGACGAGGGGCCGGTGCGCGTGGTGATCGACGACAGCAAGGCCGTGTGCTTCATTGCGCGGGACACGGCGCTGCCTGAGACGCAATCGCTTCGCCGGCGTGCCGAGCGCAAGCCCCTCGCGCTCGCGACGCTCGATGGCGCGGCCGTCGACGGACTCTACTTCCGATGTCAACGGGACCTCGCCGCCGCCCGCGACGAGCTGCGCGGACGCGGCGTCACCCTGTACGAGTCGGACATCAAGCCCAACGATCGCTATCTCGCGGAACGCTTCGTCAACGCGGCGTTCAGCGTCCACGGGGAGGCCGATCGGCGGGATGGCTATGTCGAGTTCCGTAACCCGCAATTGAAGCGCGACGATTACCGCGCGTCGCTCCGGCAGGTTTCCCTGGATGTGGAGAGCGACGGCCTGTCTGGACAGCTCTACTCCATCGCCGTGCACGGCGACGGCGTCGCGGACGTCTTCATCGTCTCCGACGCGCCGGTGCACGTGGACGGCGCGCGGGTCGTGCTTTGCGGGGACGAGGGTGCGCTGCTCGAGACGTTCCTCGCCTGGCTCGCAAGGGAAGATCCGGATCTCATCGTCGGCTGGAATGTCATCAACTTCGATCTGGATCTCATCGAGCAACGTTGCCGAACCCTCGGTGTGGCGTTCGCCGTCGGTCGCGGCGGCGATCGCGCCACCATTCTGCAACCCCAGAGCCCGCGGGGCACGAAGGTGGCGCGGGTCCCGGGCCGGGTGGTGCTGGACGGGATCGACTGGTTGCGGGCGGCTTTCTGGAGCTTCGAGAGCTTCGAGCTCGAGGCCGTAGCCCGGGCGCTGCTCGGCCGCGGCAAGCACACGCTCGGCGCGGGCGGGGAGTCGACGGACAAGGTCGCCGAGATCAACCGCCTGTATCGCGAGGATCGCGACCGGCTGGCCGCGTACAACCTCGAGGACTGTCGCCTGGTGACGGAGATATTCGCCCGGACGAAGCTCGTGGACTTCGCGGTGCGCCGGGCGGAGCTGACCGGCCTCGCCATGGATCGCCAGGGCGGATCCGTGGCCGCATTCGACAACCTGTACCTGCCCCGCCTGCACCGGCGCGGCCGCGTGGCGCCGGATATCGGCGACGCGGGGGACGGGCCCGCCAGCCCGGGCGGCTACGTCATGGATTCCGATCCGGGCCTCTACGACAACGTGCTCGTCCTCGACTTCAAGAGCCTCTACCCGAGCATCATCCGCACCTTCCAGATCGATCCCCTGGGGCTCGCCGCGCCCGGTGACGATCCGGTGCCCGGCTTCCTCGAGGCCCGCTTCGCCCGGGACGGCGCCATCCTCCCCGAGCTCATCGAGGAGCTCTGGCGCGCTCGGGAAGAGGCCAAGAGACACGACGACGGGGCACTCTCCCAGGCCGTCAAGATCCTCATGAACTCCTTCTACGGCGTGCTCGGCTCGTCGGGGTGTCGCTTCTACGACGCCCGCCTCGCCAGCAGCATCACCCGCCGCGGTCACGAGATTATCCGCACCAGCCGTGACCGTATCGAGGAGCAGGGTCACCGGGTCATCTACGGGGACACGGATTCGCTGTTCGTGCTGCTCGGGGATGCCGTCGACGAGGCGGAGGCGATGGGCATCGGCGCGGAGCTCGCGCGCACGCTGAACAGGTGGTGGCGCGAGACGCTCGCGAACGATTACCGCCTCGACTCGTTCCTGGAGCTCGAGTTCGAGACCCTCTACCTGCGTTTCCTCATGCCCACGGTGCGCGGCGAGCAGACCGGCAGCAAGAAACGCTACGCAGGGCTCGTGCGCGGCGCCGACGGCGGCACCGAGCTCGTGTTCAAGGGACTCGAGAGCGTACGCACGGACTGGACCGCGCTGGCGCGCCGCTTCCAGCGCGAGCTCTACCGGCGCATCTTCCTGGACCTGCCCTTCGAGGCGTTCGTCCGCGAGACCCTTGCCGATCTGCTCGCGGGCAAGCTCGACGAGGAGCTCGTCTACCGCAAGCGGCTGCGCCGGGGCGTGGACGAGTACACACGCAACGTGCCCCCTCACGTGCAGGCGGCCCGCAAGCTCGACAAACCCGGCCGCTGGGTACGCTACGTGATCACCTCCGGCGGCCCCGAACCGGTACGAGACCACATCCCGAAGCCCGACTACCAGCATTATCGCGAACGCCAGCTGGCCCCCGCCGCCAACGGCATCCTCCACTTCCTGGACACCAGCTTTGAATCCATCACCGACGCCCAGCTGGAGTTCTTCTGATGTCCCCCTACACTTATTGAACAGGCCCTGTACAAATTTTGAGGCACCTTCATGGCGTTGAGCGCCGAGGATCGGGAATTTTTCGGCGCCATAGCCGGGATCATCTTCAGTAATCCCTTCGACGATCTGGGTCCGGATATCCGCGCGCTCGTGCCGGACGCGCCCCGGCGCGCCGCCACCGTCAGCAATCATCCCTTCGGCGCCATCGTGCCCGCCCTGGAGGCACGGCTCGAGGCGCTCGCCGGCGCCGGGGTGCGCACCCGCGCGGACCTCGAGGGCCGGGATCGGGAGCTCTTCGGATACGTGCTCCTGTTCCGCGCCTACCACCATCACGTGGATCACTTCGACGCTCTCATCGCCGAGCAGCTGACTAAAGGCGACGAGCCGGCGGCCGCTCCCTTCGCCGACGGTCTCCTGGCGGAGCTGCGGGCCTGCGGCTTCAAGGGAGAGGATGCCGCCCGTTATCTCGCGCTCTTCTACCAGATCCGTCGCGCCTACTTCTTCATCGCCGACTCCCTGCTCGGTGACAGTCCAGCCATGGGTCGCCTGCGCCACGCGCTCTGGAACAATGTCTTCACGGCCGACATGCGGGTCTACGAAAAGCACCTGTGGAATCGCATGGAAGACTTCTCCACGCTGATGCTCGGCGAGACCGGGACGGGCAAGACGGCGGCCGCCGCGGCCATCGGCCGGTCGGGTTTGATTCCTTTCGATCAGAAACGCGGTTGCTTCGCCGAGAGCTTCACCACCACGTTCGTCGCGGCCAACCTGTCCCAATATCCGGAGAGCATCATCGAGTCGGAGCTCTTCGGCCATCGCAAGGGCGCCTTCACCGGAGCCATCGACAACCATCAGGGTCTGTTCGAACGCCTGAGCAACTACGGCTCGCTCTTCCTCGACGAGATCGGCGAAGTCTCCGTCCCCATCCAGATCAAGCTCCTGACGGTGCTCGAGGACCGCTTCTTCTCGCCGGTCGGCAGCCACGAGCAGCTTCGCTTCGACGGCCGCGTCATCGCGGCGACCAACCGCTCTCTGTCGGATCTGCGCCAAGGCGACGGGGGGGGCGACGGGGGACGCGACGGCTTTCGCGACGACTTCCTCTATCGGCTGTGCTCCGACGTCATCGAGGTGCCGCCGTTGCGCCTGCGACTGCAGGAGCACCCGGCGGAGCTGGAGCAGATGGTGTCTTTACTCATCGCCCGCGCGACGGGCGCCGACGCCCCCGATCTCACCGACATGGTCGTCACGTCGCTGCGCGAGACACTGCCCGACGACTACGCCTGGCCGGGGAACGTGCGCGAGCTGGAACAGGCGGTACGCAGGATACTGCTGAACGGACGCTACGACGGGGTCAGCGCGGCGGCACACAGCGAAGAAGACGCACTCGCCGGCGAGTTTCGCGATGCGACCCTGACGGCGACGGAGCTGCTCAGCCGCTACTGCCGCGCACTGTACGCGCGCATGGGCTCCTACGAGCAGGTCGCGCGCCACATCGAGCTCGATCGGCGCACCGTCAAGAAGTACATCGAGCGCGCCTGAGACGCTCCTAGAATTTCGAGAGATCGACGATCTCCGGCGCGTGCTCGGTGACCTCCAGGAAACGCAGCAACCCCTCGGCGGACACCGCCGTGGTCATGGCATTGTCCAGGGGGTGGAAGTGCAGCGGATCGTGATCCAGAAGGCCCGCGTCCAGGACCATCCGCACGAGGCCGGCGCGATCGTTGATGACCGCGAAGGGCGTGACCGCCCCGGGGATGACGCCGAGATAGCCCATCAGGCGCTCGGCGCTCGCGAACGAGAAGCGCCCCGCCCCGAGATGCTCGGCGAGCCGCTTGAGATCGATCTGCCGATCCTCGAGACAGGTCACGAGCCACATGCGCCCCTTCTTGTTGCGCAGGAAGAGATTCTTCGAGTGCCCGCCGGGGAAATCCGCGCGCAGCTCCCGGGATTCGGCGACCGTGAAGACGGGCGCGTGAGCGACCGTGCGGTGCCCGATGCCCAGGGTCTCCAACCGCTCCAGCAACTCGCCGCTGCCGAGGGGTCGCGTGCCGTCGGACAGCACGGACTCCGGTTGATGTGCATCGGACATGGTGCGCGACTCTAACGCCTTTCGGGGCCCCGCGGAAACTGTAGAATAACGCCGCGCTCGCAGCGAATTCGGGAGGCGCGCCTTGAACAAGGAAATCCGGCGAATCCTCGCGGCGTTCGCCTCGCTCTGCCTCAGCGCCGCCGCGTGGGGACAGGCCGCGCCCGCGCCGGAGGTCGCCATCGGCAAGCCCGCGCCCGAGTTCTCCGCCGTCGACGAGAACGGCGAGCGCAGACGGCTCTCCGACTTCCGCGGCTCCCACGTCGTCCTCGAATGGACCAATTTGGCCTGCCCCTTCGTCCGCAAGCACTACGAGTCCGACAACATGCAGTCCCTGCAGAACGACGCCCGTTCCCGGGGCGTCGTGTGGTTGACGGTCTCCTCGGTCGCGCCGAGCCACCGGGGCTACATGGACGGGGGCGGCGCGAAGCGATTCCGAAACCGCTTCGGCGGCGAGCCCGCGCACTTTCTACTGGATCCCGACGGGCGCATGGGCCGCCAGTACGACGTGGAGGTCACCCCCCAGGTGTTCATCATCGACCGCCAAGGGATCCTCGTGTACATGGGCGGCATGGACGACAAGGCCACCACCAGCATCGCCGACGTGGACCGGGCCATCGACTACGTCGGCGAGGCCATGGACGACACCCTCGCCGGGCGCCCCGTCTCGCGACCCATTACCCGCGCCTACGGCTGTCCCATTGAGTACTGATCCGTCGTGAGCAGGGGCTGGGGGATCCCCATCGCCGTATTGTCGGCGGTCTGCTACGGCGCGTCGCTACCGCTATCCCGACTCGCCTACGATCACGGCACGAACGCACTCACGATCCTCACCCTGCGATACCTGACCATCATCGTGGTCCTGGGTGTCTGGCTCGGCCTCACGGGCTCGACCTTTCGCATGGCGCCACGCATGATCCTGGCGTGCGCGGCGGTGGGAGTGTGCTTCGTCGCCGTGTCGGGGGGGCTGCTGGCATCGGTCAACTTCATCCCGGTCAACCTCACCGTCGTCGTGTTCTACACCTATCCGGTGCTGACCCTGCTGGTGGTCAGCGCCATGGAACGCCGGTGGCCAACCATCGCCGAGCTGTCGGCAGTCGTACTCGCGCTGCTCGGCGTCGCCTTCGCGATGCAGGTGAGCTTCGAGCACCTGAACGCGGAAGGCGTCGGCTTCGCGCTGCTCGCGGGAGTCGGCGTCGCCGGCTCGTTCATCGTCTCGGTCCGGATCCTGCCCCACGTGGGAACGACGCGGATGACCTGGTATGCCTGCAGTCTT
>CBDTYP010000165.1:0-7073 GCA_965364645.1 uncultured Gammaproteobacteria bacterium
TCGATCTCCCACTTCCCTGACTCGACGTAGTCACGGTCGACGCCGTCCTCGCAGCGCGCGTAGCCGAGTCCCACCGAGCCGCCGAGGGTGTGACCATAGTTGCCGGATGTCAGGTAACCCACCGTCTTGCCGTCGCGAAGCATGGGCTCGTGATGGTAGAGCACGGCATCCGGATCCTCGAGCAGGAACTGCACCATGCGCTTCTTCATGGGCCCGCCCGCGTCCAGCTGCGCCGAGATGGCGTCTCGGCCGATGAAGTGGATGGCCTTGTCGAAGTTGCAGACAAAACGCATGCCGGCCTCCACGGGGGTGTCCTCGTCGGCGATGTCGTGGCCGAAGTGCAGGAACCTCTTCTCGATACGGCAGGAATCCAGCGCGTGCATGCCGGCGGGCACGAGCCCGCGGTCCGCGCCGGTCTCGAGCAGCGCATCGTAGGCGTGCCGTGCCTGATCCGACGGCACGTAGAGCTCCCACCCGAGCTCGCCGACATAGGAGACCCGGATTGCCGTCCCAACCGCGCAGCCGACCTCGACGGGCTGTGCGGTGCCGAAGGGGAACGCGCCGTTCGAGAGATCGGCCGACGTCACCTCTTCCAGCAGCGCCCTGCTTCCGGGACCCATGACACCCAGCACCGCCCAGGCCGCAGTCACGTCCGCGACCGTGCAGTGCGCGTCGTCCGGGATGTTCCGCGCCAGCCAGTCCAGATCGCGATTCGTGACGGCCGCGCCGCTCACGACCATGTAGCGATCCTCGGCGAGTCGGGTGACGGTCAGATCCGCCTCGATACCGCCGCGATCGTTCAGCCAGTGGGTATACACGATACGGCCCGCGGCGACGTCCACGTTGGCGCTGCAGATGCGCTGCAGGACATTACACGCGTCCTTACCCTGGATCAGATACTTGGAGAAGCTCGACTGATCGAAGACCGCAATACCCTCCCGCGCCGCCCGATGCTCGGCCGCGGAGTACTCGAACCAGTTCTGCTTGCCGAAGCTGTACTCGTAGCGTGGCACGACACCTTCCGGCGCGAACCAGTTGGGGCGCTCCCAGCCCGCGGCCTCGCCGAAGCAGGCGTTCTGCGCCGTGAGCCGCTCGTGGATCGGCGAGTGGCGCACGTTGCGGGCGGACTCGTACTGGCGATAGGGATAGTGATTCGCGTACAGGAGCCCGAGGGTCTCGGACACGCGCTCCTCCAGATAGCGTTGAGTACCCTGGAAAGAGTACATACGGCGGATGTCGTTGCCCCACAGATCCAGCGGCGGATGGCCGTGCTGCATCCACTCCGCGCAAGCTTTGCCGAGACCGCCGGAAGTCTGGATACCGACGGAGTTCAGTCCGCAGGCGACGTAGAAGTTCTTGAGCGCCGGCGACTCGCCCACGTGGAACTGATCGTCTGGTGTGAAGCTCTCGGGGCCGCAGAAGAAGCTGCGCCAGCCCACGTTCTGCAGCATGGGGACGCGGATCATCGCGTCTTCCAGGACGGGCATGAGCTGCTCTTCCATGTGCCCGGGCAGCTCGTCGAAGCAGAAGTCCTCGGGGATCTCGGCCATGGGCAGCGGGCGCGCGTTGGGCTCGAAGGCGCCAACGAGGAGGCTTCCGGCATCCTCCCGGTAGTACGCGCACTTGTCATAATCGCGCATGACCGGGAGATCCGGCGGCAGGTCGTCGAGCTTTTCCGTGTGGGCGTAGTAGTGCTCGCAGGCATAGAGCGGCACGTTGACGCCGGCGAGGCGGCCGAGATCCCGAGACCAGAGTCCCGCCGCGTTGACGACGTAGTCTGCCTGGATGTCACCCTGGTCGGTGGCGACGCCGCGCACGCGACCGTTCTCGCGGTGGATGTCGAGCACCTTGACGCCCTCGATACAGCGCACTCCGCGCTGGCGGGCGCCCTTGATGAACGCCGCGACCACGTCGACGGGGCTCGCGTGCCCGTCCTGGGCAACCCAGCTACCGCCAAGCAGTCCCTGGGTCTCCAGCAGGGGGTAGAGGGATCGGATCTCGTCCACCGTCACGATGTCGACCCGGGTGACGCCGAACGCGTTGTTCATGGCGGCGACGCGCTTCAACTCCTCGAAACGCGCGTCGCTGTGGGCGATGGAGAGGCTGCCCACCCGGCGATATCCTGTCGACTGCTCCGTCTCCTTCTCGAGATCGTCGATGAGACGCATTGAGTACTCGCAGAGGCGCGCGTGGCTGTCGTTGGCGCGCATGGTCCCGACGAGTCCCGCTGCGTGCCAGCTCGTGCCGCAGGCGAACTGCTTGCGTTCGAGCAGCACAACATCGCTCCAGCCGAGCTTGCCCAGGTGGTAGGCGACGCTCGCGCCGGTCACGCCCCCGCCGATGACGACGGCGCTCGCGCGCTCGGGGATGGCCTCTGCCATGGATGTGTTCCTCCGTCCCGAATCGTTCTCGATCGGAACCTTCTACCACGGGTGTCGCGGGACGGACAATCCCGGAGGACGCTGCTCTCAGGTTTCCTGCAGGGCCTCGAGGTGTTTCGACAAAGACCGCTCGTAGCCGAAGAGCGCAGGCAGACCGCCGGTGTGCACGAACAGCACCCGGGCGCCGGACGGGATAGTGCCTTCCTCGACCAGCGCCACCAGCCCCGCCATGGTCTTGGCGGTATACACCGGGTCGAGCATCAGCGCCTCGAGGCGCGCCGCCATGGCCATGGCGGACATGGTGGCCGAATTCATCTGCCCATAGCCCGGCGCGAGGACCGAATCGTTGACGACCACGTCGCTCTCGCTGACGCAATCGTCTCTCTCGATGAGCGCCGCGATCTCCTGGCAGCGTTTGAAGACCCGTGGGTGCTGCAGATCTGCTCCCCGGCGAACGCAGATGCCGGTCACCGGCACGTCGTTGCCGAGCGCCCGCAGACCGGTGAGGAAGCCGCCGTGGGTGAGCGCGCTGCCGGATGCGAGCACGACGTGGTCGAAGGCGAGCCCCCGGGCGACGGCCTGCTCGGTGAACTCCCGGGCGGCGACGACGTATCCGAGCGCGCCGAGCGGCGGGTGATCGACGCTGAGATGGATGACGAAGGGGCGCCGCCCGCTTTCCGCCAGCTCGCTCGCCCGCGCCTCGAGGGCCGCGTCCGCGGCGGACTCGTCCTCGCCCACCGGGAACGAGGTCAGGTGCGCGCCGAGGAGCTTGTCCAGTAGAACGTTTCCGGAGGCGCGATAGCTCTCGTCCACGTCGGGGACCCGCTCTTCGAGCTGGATGTGGATGTCCATACCCTGGGTGCGGGCGGCCGCGGCAGCCAGGCGGACGAAGTTCGACTGCACGGCGCCCGTGATCAGCAGCGTATCGGCGCCTTCCGCCACCGCGGCGCCGACATAAAACTCCAGCTGGCGGACCTTATTGCCGCCGAACGCGAGGCCCGTGCAGTCGTCGCGCTTGATGTGGAGCTCGATGCCGAGCTCGCCGCCGAGGGCGGGGGCGGGATCGAGTGGCGTCGGCGCGTGTCCCAGTCTGACTCTCGGGAACTTGTCGAGAGCGCTCAGCGATGTTTCTGACATCTCCGAGTAATGCCGGCTAGCGGACGACCAGCACCGAGCACGTCGCGTGGCGCACGACGCGCGCGGCATTCGGGCCGAGCAGGTACTGGGCGAGGTCCGGGTTGCCCGCGGCCATGACGATGGCGTCACAGCCGATCTCCTCGGCGATGCGCAGGATCTGCTCGTAGGCCCTGCCCTGGGCGACGATCGCGCGGCTCGGGACGTCCTTCGGAATGTTTTTGTCGATGAACTCGCGCAGCGCGTCCTTCGTCGCCTTGAGCGTCGTATCTTCGAAATCTTTCGGGAAGTACTGACTGATCACGCTCAGGCCGAACTCCGGCACCACGGTCATGACATGCAGGTTGCCGCTGTCGCCGCGCATCTCGACGGCCTTCGGAAGGGCCTTCTTCCAGGAGTGCTCGTCGGCGAGATCGACCGCACAGAGAACATCTTTGTACATGGTGAGAAATTCCTCTAGGCGGTCGCAGCTTCCAGCCGCGAACGGCGCCGAAGCTGCAACATGATGATAATTCCGAGCACGCCCAGCGCCGGGATGTAGAATAGCTGGCGTGGCGGCCGATCGGACTTCGTCTGGACACTCGGGATCTCGTAATCGAAGTCGATCTTCTGACGCTCGGCGGTGCTACCGAAGACGATGTTATCGACGATGGCCTTGCCGTCCTCGAATCGCAGCTCCAGGCCCGCGTTCATCAGACGCTCCTTGCCGTCGCCCTTCGCTCCCAGGGGCAGCATGACGATCTTGTCTATTTTGCGTTCCTCGAGATCTTCGCCTGTCACGCGGATGCGGATCTGGGCATCCTCGGGCATGGCCTCCGCGATTTTGTATATTTCCGTCGCCGGCACGGATTTCAGCGGTGGATAGATCATATCCATCCAGAAACCCGGCCTGAACAACGTGAATGCCACGAGTATCAGCGTGAGGGATTCCCAGAGTCTGCTCTTCGAGACGAAATAGCCCTGGGTGCCGGCCGCGAACAACAACATGGCGATCACAGCGGTGATGATGGTCGACAAGAGCAGGTACCAGGTCTCGACACCGATCATCAGTAGCTCGGTGTTGAAGATGAACATGAACGGTAGGATCGCCGTTCGGATGTCGTAGCAGAATCCCTGGATACCGGTACGAATTGGATCGCCGCCGGATATAGCCGCCGCCGCAAATGCAGCCATGGCCACCGGAGGCGTGTCGTCGGCGAGAATTCCGAAATAGAACACGAACATGTGAACCGCCACCAGGGGCACGATCAAACCGCTTTGGGCGCCGACGGTGACGATCACCGGCGCCATCAGCGACGACACGACGATGTAGTTCGCCGTCGTCGGTAGACCCATGCCGAGAATGAGACTCAGTATGGCGGTGAAAATCAGCATCGGCAGGACGTAGCCGCCCGATATGAACTCCACGAACTCGGCCATCACGAGGCCGACGCCGGTCAGTGTAATCGTGCCGACGACGAGGCCGGCGGCCGCGGTGGCGACGCCGATGCCGATCATGTTCCTGGAGCCGGCGATCATCCCGTCGAGGGTGTCGGTGAAGCCTTCGCGAAGCAGATTTCGGACGTCCTCGCCGCTCTTGCGCAGGAAGGCCTTGAGCGGCTTCTGGGTCAGGAGAACGAAGAGCATGAACACGCTCGCGTAGAGCGCGGACAGCCCCGGGGACAGGCGCTCGACCGTGAGGCACCACACCAGCACGATGACCGGGAGCAGATAATAAAGCCCGGCCTTCACCGTGGGTGCCGTCTCCGGAAGCTCCTTGATCTCCATGGAGGTGTCGAGCTCCGGGAAATTGATGGCGTACTTCACGAGTCCCACATAGGCGACGATGATGAGCACGGAGGCGATCCACGGTGTGGCCGCACCGAAGACGTCCTTCATCCAGCCGAGGCCGTAATAGACGATTGCGGTGAGGACGATCAGCCCGAGGAACGTCGCGAGGAAACTGATGAGCTTCTGGGCCTTGGTGGCGATCGAGGGGCGTTTCGGGAGCCCCTGCATACCGGCCTTCAAGGCCTCCAGGTGAACGATGTAGACCAGCGCGATGTAGGAGATGAGCGCGGGAAGCGCGGCGTGCTTGATCACCTCCAGATACGAGATGCCCACGTATTCCACCATCAGGAAGGCCACGGCACCCATGATGGGAGGCGTGAGCTGACCGTTGGTGGACGACGCGACCTCGACCGCCCCGGCCTTCTCCGCCGGAAATCCCACCTTGCGCATCAGGGGGATCGTGAACGTGCCGGTGGTCACGACGTTGGCGATGGCCGAGCCGGAAACCAGTCCCGTCATCCCCGAGGACACGACGGCGGCCTTGGCCGGCCCGCCCCGCATGTGCCCCATGAGGGCGAAGGCCACGCGGATGAAATAGTTACCGGCACCGGCCTTCTCCAGCAGGGATCCGAAGAGCACGAACAGGAACACCATGCTCGCCGACACGCCGAGCGCGATGCCAAACACGCCCTCGGTGGTCAGATAATAATGTGACATGCCCTTGGCGAGGCTCGCGCCCTGGTGGGCGATCATTTCGGGCATCAGGTGGCCGCCGAAGGTATAGAAGAGAAACACGACGCAGACGATGGCGAGCGGCGGGCCGAGCGCGCGTCGGGTCGCCTCCAGGATCAGCGCGATCCCGATGACGGAAACCACCAGATCGGTGGTCGTCGGCAGCCCCGGTCGTTCGGACAGTTGACGATAGAACAGGTAAATATACGCCGCGCAGAATGCCGCCACGCAAGCCAGCACCCAGTCCAGGACCGGGATGTACTTGCGCGGCGAGCTCTTGAGCGCCGGATAGGCGAGATACGCGAGAAAGATCGCGAATGCGAGGTGAATCGAGCGCACCTCGGTGGAGTTGAGGACACCCGCCCCGCCCAAGTAGGCACCGATGATGTAGGGCATGGGTGAGGCGTACCAGAGCTGGAAAATCGCCCACGCCAGCGGGACGGCCCACAGTATCTTCGCCGGAATCCCCGTGGGCGAGCGTGCCCCGGTATCGGACTCGGCGATCATGTCCTGTAGTTTTTCTTGATCGGCGGCCGGTGATACGCCGCTACTCTCCTCGACCATCATCTCCTCCCAGAAATAATTCGGTGGAACGGCCCCGACCGTTCCCGCGCCGTCTACACGAAGTACGTCCCCGTACTCACATCATCCCGTTCTCGCGATAGTAGCGGACAGCGCCGGGATGCAGCGGCGCCGACAGTCCGGCCGATATCATTCGGCCGGGCAACAGATTCCCCAATGCCCTGTGCAAACGTTTCATACTGTCGAGATTGTCGAACACCGATTTGGTGACAGTGTAGGCCGTCTCGTCGTCGAGATCCGATGACGTCACCGCGGTGACCATGACGCCGAATGTCGGGATCAGCGTGTCGGAGTCCCCGTATACGCTCATGGGCACATCGGACGCCGCCAGGAAACGATTATCGGCGACGAGCTTGTCGATCTCGGCGCCGGAGATCGGAACGATCTCCGCGTCGCAGAGCTCGAGCGCCTTGGCCGTCCTCTCGTCAGGATGCGAGACGACCGCCACCACCGCCTGCACACGATTGTGGCAGA
>CBDTYP010000166.1:0-7029 GCA_965364645.1 uncultured Gammaproteobacteria bacterium
CTCCAGCAGCGCGTGGGGGTCGTCCTGGGGCAGGTGCCGGAACTCGAACTCGAAACAGCAGTCCCTGGGTACGATGTTGAGCGCCGTGCCGCCGTGGATGGTGCCGGTATGCACCGTGGTGTAGGGCGGCACGAGCTCGTCATCGAAGGGTCCCTCGTCACGGTGCCGCCTGGCCATGCCCTTCAGGTAGGCGACCGCCTCGGCCGCGGCCTCGACGGCGTTGACGCCGATGTGGGAGAGGCTCGAGTGGGCCTCGTGCCCGCGCACCCGGCAGCGCGTGCTGAGCTTACCCTTGTGGGCGCGGATGACATTCATCATGGTTGGTTCGCCGATGATCACCGCCGAGGGCTTCACAGGTCGTTGGGCGAGAGAATCGATCAGACCGCGCACGCCGATACACCCGATTTCCTCGTCATAGGAGAAGGCGAGGTGCAGCGGCGTCGCGATGTCCCGGGCAAGAAATTCCGGCGCGAGCGCGAGGCAGATGCCGATGAAGCTCTTCATGTCCGACGTGCCGCGACCGTAGAGGCGTCCGCCGTCTTCGCTCACCGCGAAGGGATCCGTATCCCAGTCCTGCCCGTCAACCGGCACGACGTCCGTGTGGCCGGAGAGCGCGATGCCCGCCCGCTCTCCGGGCCCGAGGGTCGCGTAGAGATTGGCCTTAGTGCCTTCGTCGTTGTGCACGAGCTCCGACGCGACGCCCAGTCCTTCGAGGTAGTTGCCCACGAAGTCCATGAGCTCCAGGTTGGAGTTGCGGCTGGTGGTGTCGAAGGCGATAAGCCGTTCGATCATGTCGATGCTGTCGGTCACGGGGCATAGGGTACACTGCATCCATGAACACGAGCCAATCACCGCGCGTCCAATCGCCCCGGGTCGCCCTCGCCGGCATGGTGCTCGAGAGCAACTCCTTCGCGCCCGTCACGACGGAGGAGGATTTCCGCAGCCGCTACTACTTCGAGGGCGGGGAGATCCTCGACCAGGCCGCGCGGGAGCACTCGGTCATGCCCATGGAGATGACGGCGTTCGTGCGCGCCATGCACGCGACCGGTCCCTGGGAGCCCGTGCCCCTCGTGCTCACGGGCACCGAGCCCGGCGGACCGGTGGACCAAGCATTCTTCGAGCGCACGATGGACTCGACGATCGACGCCCTCGAACAGTCCGGACCCGTGGATGCCGTGTATCTCTGCAACCACGGCGCCATGACCAGCACCGAGAGCCACGATCCCGACGGCGAGATGGCGGCGCGGGTGCGTGCGGCGGTCGGCCCCGATGCCGTCATCGTCGTGACCCTGGATCTCCACGCAAATATCTCCGAGCTCCTCGTCGAGTCGACGGATCTGATCGTCGGCTATCAGACCAATCCCCACGTTGACATGCTCGAGCGGGCGGAGGAGGCGGCACACTCCCTGCGCACGATCCTCGCCGGCGAACGGGCCGAGGCGTCATTCATCCGGCTGCCCCTCACGCCCGCGAGCGTCGTGTTGTTGACCCGCGAGGGGCCTTATGCGGATCTCATCGATTTCGGCCAGCGGCGTAAGCGCGAGCTGGGGGGCGCGATCTTCAACGTCTCCGTCTTCGGCGGCTTCGTGTTCGGGGACACGCCGAAGAACGGCATCGCCATCGTGGTCACCGGCCGCGGGGACGGCGCCGCGGCCCGGGAGCTCGCGGCCGAGATCGCCCGGCGCGGCTGGGCGGACCGGCGGCGTTTCAGAAAACAGCTGACATCCCTCGAAGATGCCGTCGCGCTGGCCGTCGGCACGGGCAACGACCCATCCGCCGATGCCGTCATCTTCTCCGACGCCGGCGACAATCCCGGTGGCGGCGGGCTCGGCACCACGACCTGGCTGCTGACATCCCTCGTCGAGGCCGGTGCCCGGGGAGTGCTCTACGGCTCCTTCTGCGATCCGGCCCTGGCGGCCGAGGCTCACGGGCTCGGTGCGGGCGCAAGTTTCGAGGCCGTCTTCAACCGTGACGACGAGAGCGAGTTCTCCCGCCGTTTCGCCGCCGATGCCCGGGTGCTGGCCCTCGGCGACGGTGACGTGGTGGGGCGCCGGGGCCTCTACGCCGGCCGCGCCATGCGCCTCGGCCCCACCTGCGCGCTCGAGATCGGCGGCGAGGGTGGCATCGTCGTCGTGGTCATCAGCAACCGCCGCCAGACGGCGGACCCCATGTTCTTCGAGATGCTCGGTCTCGACATCGGCGCGGCGCGCTGTGTATGCGTGAAGTCCCGCGGCCACTTCCGGGCCGGCTTCGACCCCTGGTTCGCCCCGGAACAGGTGATCGAGGTGGACACGGCGGGCCTCACCTCCCCGGTCTTAGAACGATTCCAGTGGAAAAACCTGCCGCGGCCGGTGTATCCCCTGGACGAGGACACGGCCTGGGAGGGAACCTGATTCCCGTCCTGCTGATCGCCCGGAATGCCTCGATTTGACTCAAACACCCGAATACCCGATAACAACACCCAAGTCCGAGGCGCCAGCCGAGGATCCTCACAAATCAAAACAAATCTCACGAGAGGGGTACGAAAATGAAACTCCTGAAACTGACCGTCGCCTTCCTGGCCGCGGCGCTGGTAGCGGTCCCGGCCACGGTAAGCGCCGCGGGACAGCTCACCATCGGCCTGGCCTCCGAGCCATCTTCCATCGACCCGCACTTCCACAACCTGGGTCCCAACAACGCCGTCGCGCGGGTGATGTTCGATCGCCTGATCATGCCCGACGACAAGCAGCAGCTGCAGCCCGGACTCGCCGTCTCATGGAAGCCCATCGACGACACGACCTGGGAGTTCAAGCTCCGCCAGAACGTCAAGTTCCATGACGGCTCTCCTTTCACTGCGGACGACGTGGTGTTCACATTCCAGCGCGCCCCCAATGTCGAGGGCAGCCCCTCGAGCTTCGGGACTTACCTGAAGGGCAAAGAGGTCACCCGCATCGACGATCACACGGTGCACATCAAGACCGAGCGTCCTTATCCGCTGATGCCCAATGACATGTCGACCTTCAGCATCGTGTCGCGTAAGCACGGCGAAGGCGCCTCGACGCCGGATTACAACTCCGGTAAGGCGACCATCGGCACGGGCGCCTACAAGTTCGTCGAGTATCTTCCCGGCGATCGCATCGTGCTCGAGCGCAACGAGAACTACTGGGGTGACAAGCCCGAGTGGACCAGGGTGACGCTGAAGGCCATCAAGTCCGGACCATCGCGCGTGGCGGCGTTGCTCGCCGGCGACGTGGACATGATCGAGCAGACGCCCACCGCGGACATCGAGCGCCTCAAGGGAGACTCCAACCTGACGCTCAGCCAGGGCATCTCCAACCGCGTCATCTACCTGCACATCGACCACGATCGCGACGCGTCGCCCTTCGTGAAGGGCAAGGACGGCAGCGACATCACCAATCCGCTGAAAGACCAGCGCGTGCGCATGGCCATCTCCCAGGCGATCAACCGTGACGCGATCGTGTCCCGGGTCATGGAAGGCATCGCCATCAAGGCCGGGCAGCTTCTTCCCGAGGGTTTTTTCGGTCGGAGCGACAAGCTCCAGCCCGTGGCCTACGACCCCAACCTGGCGAAGAGGAACCTCTCGGAAGCCGGCGTGGGTGATGGCTTCAAGCTAACCATCCACGGACCGAACGATCGGTACATCAACGATGCGAAGATTGCCGAGGCGGTCGCGCAGATGCTGACCCGCGTCGGGATCCAGACCGACGTCGTGACCATGCCGCGAAGCGTGTACTTCAAGCGCGCATCCCGCGGCGGACCCGACGGAACGCCCGAGTTCAGCTTCATCCTGGTGGGTTGGGGCTCCGGCACCGGCGAGGCATCGTCTCCGCTGAAGTCGTTGATCCACAGCTACGATAAGTCGCGGGGTTTCGGCGCGTCGAATCGCGGTCGTTATTCCAACCCGAAGGTCGACACGTTGATCGAGGATGCGCTGGCTACCGTGGATGACGCGAAACGCCAGGCGTTGCTCGCCGAGGCGACAGAGATCGCCATCAACGACGGCGCTATCATCCCGCTTCACTATCAGGTGAACACGTGGGCAGCACGCAAGGGTATCAAGTACCGGGCGCGCACCGACGAGGCCACCGTCGCTACCGACGTTATCACCGAGTAGCCCGGTAGCGTTACTGCCTGCACGGGCGGCGCATCTGCGCCGCCCGTCTTTCTGAGCATTGGGGAGGTCGTCGCCTCTTGACCGGGTAAATCTGCGTGTCCGTCTTCATCACCCGCCGCGTGCTGCAGAGCCTCATCGTCGTCTTCGTGATGTCGCTGCTGGTCTTTTTCGGCGTCAACATCGTCGGCGATCCCATCGACATGTTGATCAACCCGGAGGCGGATCAGGAAGACATCGAGAACGCCATCCGTGCGCTCGGCCTGGATCGCCCCATCCACGAGCAGTACTGGTACTTCGTCGTCAATGCGCTGAAAGGCGATCTTGGCAAGTCTTTCATCTTCGCCGAGCCGGCGCTGAAGCTCATCCTGCAGCGCATGCCGGCGACCCTCGAGCTGGCCTTCGCGGCCATGATTCTGGCCATCTTCGTCGGCATTCCCCTCGGCGTCTACGCCGGCCTGCGGCCGAACTCGAAGGCCAGCAAGGTCATCATGGCGGGGTCGATTCTCGGTTTCAGCCTGCCCACGTTCTGGGTCGGCCTCATGTTCATCATGATCTTCGCCGTGATGCTGGGCTGGCTGCCCTCGACGGGCCGGGGCGAGACCACGTCGCTGCTCGGCATTCAGGTCAGCTTTCTTACCTGGGATGGTCTCAGGCACCTGATGCTGCCGGCGTTGAATCTCGCGCTGTTCAAGATGTCTCTCGTGATCCGACTCGCACGCGCGGGCACCCGAGAGGTCGCGTTGCAGGATTACATCAAGTTTGCCCGGGCGAAAGGGTTGAGCTCCACGCGGGTGGTGCTCGTGCACATCATGAAGAACATCATGATCCCCGTGGTGACCGTCCTCGGGCTCGAGCTCGGCGGCGTCATCGCGTTCGCCGTAGTAACGGAGACCGTCTTCGCGTGGCCGGGGATGGGTAAACTGCTCATCGATTCGATTCAGCTGCTGGATCGTCCCGTGGTGGTCGCCTACCTGATGATCACGGTGCTGATGTTCATCGTCATCAATCTCATCGTGGATGTCCTCTACTCGCTCCTGGATCCGCGTGTCCGGCTGAAGGACGTGAAATCATGAGCGCGACCATCGAGCGCGCAGCCCAAGCCACGGCCATCGCGCAGCCGATCCGGGTGCAGACGCCGTTCCGGCGCTTCCTGTCGGATTTCTTCGAGAGCCGGGTCGCGACCGCCGCCATCGCGGTCTTCGGCGGCATCCTGTTCATCGCGATCTTCGCACCGTGGATCTCACCCCAGAACCCTTATGACCTCATGGTGGTGGATGTCATGGACAGCCGCATGCGGCCGGGCGAGAAGTCCCTGACCGGCATGACCTTCCTGCTCGGCAGCGACGGCGCCGGCCGGGACATGTTGAGCGCGATCTTCTACGGCTTGCGCACGAGCCTCGGCGTCGGCGTCATGAGCGGCATCATCGCGCTCTGCATCGGCATGACCGTGGGCCTGACGGCGGCGTACTTCGGCGGCCGCACCGATTCCTTCATCATGCGCATCGTGGACCTTCAGCTCAGCTTCCCGGCCATCCTCATCGCGCTCATCCTCCTCTCCATCCTCGGGAAGGGGGTCGACAAGATCATCATCGCGCTGGTCATAGCCCAGTGGGCCTACTATGCGCGGACGGTGCGCGCCAGCGCGCTCGTGGAACGGCGCAAGGAATACATCGAGGCCGCCACCTGTCTCGCACTGAGTCACCGGCGCATCGTGTTCCGTCACCTGCTGCCGAACGTCCTGCCTCCGCTCATCGTCGTCGGGACCCTGCAGACGGCCCATGCCATCTCGCTCGAGGCGACGCTCAGCTTCCTCGGGGTCGGCCTGCCCCAGACCGAGCCCTCCCTCGGCCTGCTGATTTCCAACGGCTTCGAATACATGCTGAGCGGCAAGTACTGGATAAGCTTCTTCCCCGGGGTCGCGTTGCTCGTCACCATCGTCTCCATCAATCTGGTCGGCGATCAGCTGCGCGACGTGTTGAACCCGAGACTCGAACGTTGAGCCAGGAGAGCGCGCGCCCGGATCCGAAGAGTACCGACACCTCCAGGCCGGTCGAGTCCCACGTTACCGGCAACACGCTGATCGTCGAGGATCTGCAGACCTTCTTCTTCACCAAGGACGGCGTCGTCAAGGCCGTCAACGGCGTGAGCTTCGGCGTCAGCAAGGGCGAGGTCCTCGGGCTCGTGGGCGAGTCGGGATCCGGGAAGTCCGTGACCGGATTCTCCGTGCTGGGACTGGTCGACCCGCCGGGAGAAGTGGTCGGCGGCAGCATCCGCTTTCGGGGTCGGGAGCTCGTCGGCCTCGACGACATCGCCATGCGCGAGATCCGCGGATCGCGCATCGCGATGATCTTCCAGGATCCCATGATGACGCTGAACCCGGTGTTGCGCATCGACACTCAGATGATCGAGGCCATCCAGGCGCATTCCCGGGTCAGCCGCAACGCCGCCTATGCCCGCGCCCGGGAGGTGTTGATGAAGGTCGGCATCGCCTCCCCCGACGAGCGCCTCAAGGCATATCCCCACCAGTTCTCGGGCGGCATGCGCCAGCGGGTCGCCATCGCCATCGCGCTTCTCAACGAGCCGGATCTCATCATCGCCGACGAGCCCACGACGGCGCTCGACGTCACCATCCAGGCGCAGATCCTCTACGAGGCGCAGAAGCTCTGCCGGGAGACCGGCACGGCGCTCATCTGGATCACCCACGACCTCACCGTGGTCGCGGGGCTCGCGGACCGCATCTGTGTCATGTATGCGGGCCGGGATGTGGAGCAGGGTGATATCGACGATGTTCTCGACCATCCACTGCATCCCTACACTTACGGCCTCATCGGCTCGGTGCCGAGCCGCAACCGCCGCGGCCAGCCCCTGCACCAGATCCCCGGGATGACGCCGTCGCTCCTGAACCTGCCCCCCGG
>CBDTYP010000167.1:0-7026 GCA_965364645.1 uncultured Gammaproteobacteria bacterium
GGCCATGTCCTTGGGATGCACCATCACCGTCGGGCGCTTCTCGCTCGAGATGGAGGTTGGCGTTTCGCTGAAGGTGGAGTTGAGATAATTGCGCGAGGGCGCCGTCACTAAGCGGTACGGCCGCTCGTCGTCGGCCTCGTCGATGATGTCGAGATGATCGGGCAGCGTCGTCAGGGCCCCCGGGTAAGACCCGAGCGCCGACCAGTCCGGCTTGAAGTGAAAGCGTCCATCCTCGTGGGCGAAACCGTTCAGGTAGTGCATGGTCTCGAAGTCCTTCACGCAGTCGTGCCAGTGATTCCCGTGGATGGTCTCGGCGTCGGGCAGACCCGTACGCCGAAGCGCGTCGTCGATGAGCTCCCACTCGCTCATCTCGAACCCGGGATGGTCAGCGCCCAAGCGCCGTGCCAACTCACACAATACCCAGTGATTGGAGCGGCTCTCGGCAAAGGGTTCGATGACCTTGCGGGTTACCTGGAAATACGTGTGGCCGCCCGCCTGGTACATGTCGTCGTGCTCGAGAAAGGTCGTGGCCGGCAGGACCACGTCGGCCATGGCCGCCGTCTCGGTCATGAACTGTTCGTGCACGCAGACGAAGAGATCGGATCGAGCGAGGCCCTTCTGCACGTCCAGCGTCTGGGGCGCCACCATCATGGGGTTCGTGTTCTGCACGAAGAGCGCGGTCACCGGTGGACCGCCCTGGAGATCAGCGGGGTCGCCGCAGAGGATTGGTCCGATGCGTGCCTGATCCAGCACGCGGATGGACTTGTCCCGGGCATCCAGTCCCACGATGACGCTCTGGTCTATGCCGTATATGCGCTGATTGCTGTAGAGCCCGCCGCCGCCCTTGTGCCGCCACGCGCCGGTGATCGCCGGCAGGCAGCTGACCGCGTGCACGTTGGCGGCGCCATTTCGCGATCGCGACATGCCGTAGCCGACGCGCAGGAAGGCGCGCTCGGTGGCGCCGTAGAGCCGCGCGAAGGCGACGATCTCCTCGGCCGGGACGCCGCTGATCCGCGACGCCCACGCCGGATCGCGACTCTGGAGGTGGGCCTCGAGCTCGTCGGGCGCGTCGGTGTAGCGCGCCAGGTAGTCGCGATCGGCGAAACCCTCCGCGAACAGCACGTGCATGACGCCGCAGGCCAGCGCGCCGTCGGTGCCCGGCCGCGGCATGAGGTGCATGTGCGCCTTCTTCGCGGTCCCCGTGCGGTAAGGATCCACTACCACGAGCTTCGCGCCGCGCTCGCGCTTCGCCTGGGCGATGTGGTGCATCACGTTGACCTGGGTGTTGACCGGGTTGCCGCCCCACACGACGATGAGATCGCTCTCCGCCATCTCCCGGGGATCCACGCCGCGCTTGAGCCCGGTGCCGGCGATCCAGCCGGCGTCCACGAGCGTGATGCAGAAGGTGGAGTGTTGGCGGGAGTAGCGCATCACGTGGCGCAGCCGCTCGATACCGTCCCGCTGCACGAGCCCCATGGTGCCCGCGTAGAAGTATGGCCACACGGCCTCGCTCCCGTCCCGCTGGGCCGCCCGCGTCAGGCTCTCGGCAACCTCGTCGAGGGCGTCATCCCAGGAAACCGGCACGAAGGCCGCCATGCCTTCGCCCTTGGCACCGGTGCGGCGCAGCGGCCGGCGCAGGCGATCCGGGTGATGCACCCGTTCCGCGTAGCGAGCGACCTTGGCGCATACAACGCCCGCCGTGTAGTCGTTGTCCCTGGCGCCGTAGACCCGGCCGATGGTGTGCTCGTCGATGCGCTCCACCTCGAGCGCGCAGGTGCTCGGGCAGTCGTGGGGGCAGGTGGAGTGGAAGCGGGGAATGTTCTGGGCGCGTGTCATTGTGAGCCTCTACCGGGATCCGGGCATTATCCCGGGAATCGTCTCCCCCGTCACTTGGAGCCCTGGCGTTTCCCCTCGAGAAGGGATCGATCGTCGACAATTGAGTCCGCGATGGAATCCATGAAGGCACGGATACGCGCGGTGTGCCGGAGATCCCGATGGGTCAGCAACCACAGCTCGCTCGCCAGGGCGTCGATGGGCGGCAGCACACGCACGAGATCCGGCATCGGGTCGGCGAGGAAACAGGGAAGCGCCGCCAGACCGAAACCAACCCGCGTCGCGGCACACAGTGCTGCCATGCTGTTGGTTCTGAGAACGACGCGCGATTCGGGTACGTGCTTGCGCAACCACGCGGCCGCTTCAAGATGAGCGAGGCTGTCGTCGCCGGCGATGTGATCGTGATCCTTCAGCTCCTCCAGTCGGCGCGGCCGGGGGGCGCCATCCAGATACCGCGACCCGGCATACACGGCCCAGGCGAGGCCGGACAGCCGGCGCCCGATCAGCGCTTCGGGCGGGGTCAGCGTCGGTCGGATGGCCACGTCCGCCTCGCGCTTCGACAGGCTGAAGAACTCGTTGCTGATGGCCAGCTCTACCTGAATGCCCGGATAGTCACGCCGGAATCCGTGCAGGTAGGGCAGCACCAGCGCCGTCCCGATCGTGTCCGGTGTCGTGACACGGATGCTGCCGCTCAGGCGATAGTCCTTGCCCGAGAGACGGCGATCGAGAGCAATGATGGCGTCCTCGACCTCGAGCGCTGTCGCCATCATCTCCTCACCTTCCGCCGTGAGCACGTACCCGGTGTGGGTGCGCTCGAAGAGCTTGGCCGCCAACGTGCTCTCCAGGGAGTTGATTCGGCGGAAAACCGTAGAGTGGTTGACCCCGAGGGCCCGGGCGGCGCCAGCCAGACTGCCCGATCGGCTCACCGCGGCGAAGAAGCGCAAGTCCGTCCAGTCGATCATATTTGCAAAAATGCAAAGGAAGTTTGCAAAGTTTAGGAATTCTCTTGCGAGTTCGCAAAGGTTAGATTGCCACACCCCAAAGCATTGGAGATAGCCGCCATGATCGACTCGAAGACTGCTCCCTATGGAACCCTGCTGTTGCGTGTCAGCCTCGGGGTCATGTTCATCGCCCACAGCCTGTACCTGAAGGCATTCGTGTTCACCCTGCCAGGCACCGCGGCCTTTTTCTCATCCCTCGGGCTGCCGTCCCTGCTCGCCTACGTGGTGTTCTCGGCGGAGGTCGTGGGGGGCGTCATGCTCATCGCCGGCTTGTACACGCGCTGGGTTGCCCTCGCCCTCGTACCGGTCCTGCTCGGTGCCGCGTGGGTGCACGCCGGGAACGGTTGGTTGTTCTCCGCCCCGAACGGCGGATGGGAGTATCCGGTGTTCCTGGTGATGGCCTCCCTCGTGCTCTTCACGCTCGGCGACGGCGCCTACGCGCTGAAGCTGCGCACCGTGCGGACTGTCCGCGAGTCGCCATCGTTGGCCGGAGGCTGAGCAGCGGCGCCGACACACCGATCTGTCCGTGGGTTACACTGGAGCCCCGGACAGATCGGACGAGCGCCGTGCGAGGAACCCGATTCCCCATCACACCGGCCGCTGTTGCGGCCCTCGGCATCGCCTCCATGGCGACGACGATTGACGCGGCTGCCCGCACATATAAATGGATGGATGCGGACGGGACGATGCACTACTCCCAGAGCAGGCCGCCGGGACGATCCGCCGAAGAGATTCACCTCAGCAATTCCCGAACCCCGGACGATGGGGACGTCGACGATTGTCGAACCCTGACCTGCCGCGCCGGACGCCTGGAGGCGGCGCGTCGCGAGCGGGAGGAGGCGGCGCAAAAGATTCGCGACGCGGCGGCGCGTGCCGCGCGCGTGCCGGTGTACCCTACCCACGTGGAAGAAACCGACGACGAGAAGATCACGAGGCTCGTGGCCGAGTGCAAGAGCAGCCGTGGATCGAAGTGCGACAGCGACGAGGAGAAGCGCCGCATGTTGCTGCAGAACGTGGACCTCACCCAGGCGGAGCGCCGCGCGCTCAGAGGCTTGACGCCCTCCCAACAGCGGCGGGTGCTGCTGCAGAGGATCCCGAAACAGTATCGCAACATCGACTGAGCCGCGAGCCGTGCTAGCATCGCATCCCGCTCGGACGTGCATTTCCTGAATCCAAACCGCGAGACTCGAATACATTGAACAGCATCGACTTGAAGGGGCGTCGCGCCATCGTGACCGGCGGCGCCCAGGGCATCGGCCTCAGCGTCGCCCGCCGCCTCCTGGAGTCCGGCGCCGCCGTGAGCCTCTGGGATCGGGACGCGGAGCTCCTGGAGAACACCCACGCCGAGATCTCGACAATGGGCGAGGTGCACCGCGCCTCCGTCGATCTCACCGACGCCGAGGCGGTGGCCCGGGCCATGGACGATACTGCCGGTGCGCTCGGCGGCATCGACATCATGGTCAACAACGCGGGCATCGCGGGACCGACGGTGCCGTCGTGGGAGTATCCTCTCGACGACTGGCGCCGGGTCATCGACGTGGATCTCAACGCCGTCTACTATTGTTGCCGGGCGGCGGTGCCGCGCATGCTCGAGCAGGACTACGGGCGCATCGTCAACGTCGCATCCATCGCCGGCAAGGAAGGCAACCCAAACGCGGCCGCCTACAGCGCCGCCAAGGCCGGCGTCATCGCACTCACGAAGTCCATCGCCAAGGAGACGGCCGACAAGAACATCGCCGTCAACTGCATCACGCCGGCCGCGGCGAAGACGCGCATCTTCGATCAGATCAGCCAGCAGCACATCGACTACATGCTCTCGAAGATCCCCCGGGGGCGATTCGTGAAGGTGGAGGAGATCGCCGCCATGGTGGCCTGGCTCGTGTCCGAGGAGAACTCTTTCACTACCGGCGCCGCCTTCGACTTGAGCGGCGGCCGCGCGACCTACTGATCGTTAAGGAGGAACGAGACCGATGCAGGTACTGGTAACCGGCGGCGCGGGCTTCCTGGGGTCGCGCCTCGTGAACGCGCTGCTCGCGCGGGGCAGCATCGTCACGTCCGGCGGTGACGAGGCGGCGATAGACGAGATACTCGTGGCGGACATCGGCCCACCGGCGATGCCCTTCCCCGACGACAAGCGCATCAAGACCCGCTACGGCGACTACAGCGAGGCCGACGCGATCGCTCAGATGATCGGCAGGGATACTGGCGCGGTCTTTCATCTCGCCGCCATCGTGAGCGGCGAGGCCGAGCAGGATTTCGACAAGGGCATGCGCATCAATCTCGAGGGCACGCAGAAGATCCTGGAGGCATGCCGCCTGCAGGCGGACTGCCCGCGGGTCGTGTTCACGAGCTCGGTCGCGGTCTACGGCGGCGACATGCCCGACGTGCTCGACGACACGACGCCGCTCACGCCGCAGACGTCCTATGGATCCCAGAAGGCCATGGGCGAGCTGCTGGTCAACGACTACAGCCGCAAGGGCTTCGTCGACGGCCGCGCGCTGCGCCTGCCGACCATCGTCGTTCGCGCCGGCAAGCCGAATGCCGCCGCCTCGTCGTTCGCGAGCTCGATCATCCGCGAGCCCCTCCAGGGAGAAGCGGTGAACTGTCCCGTGTCCGCGAAGACCGGCGTCTGGTTGCTGTCGCCGCGCCAGGTGGTGGCGTGCTTCCTGCACGCCGCGGATCTGGCGGCGGACGCCTGGGGCGCGAGCCGAGCCGTTGCGCTGCCCGGTATGACGGTGACGGTGGAGGACATGCTGACGGCGCTCGCCAAGGTCGCCGGAGAGGGAGTCGCCGCCCGGGTCACCTTCGAGGCGGATCCCTTCATCGAGAAGATCGTCTACGGCTGGCCGACGCGCTTCAAAACCGAACGCGCGGAGGTCATGGGCTTTCGCGCGGATCAGCGCTTCGAGGATGTTATCGAAGCGTTCATCGAAGACGATCTGGACGGCACGTTTGTGAAGTAGCCGAGCGGGAAACCGCTCGCTGTTCAGGGCCTCGCTGTTCAGGAATCGGCCCTTGCGATATCCTCGCAAGGTTCGCATCCGGCCCGCCGCGAGCCGCGGTTCCGGGCCCGTCACCGGAAATGGGGGAGTGATCACGTGAAACTGTTGCGCTATGGGCCCGCGGGCGAAGAGAAGCCGGGGCTGCTCGACGCCGAAGGCACGATTCGGGATCTGTCCGCGCACGTGGCGGATATCGACGGTGCAGCGCTCGCGCCCGGTAAGCTCGCGGAGCTGGCGGCCCTGGATACCGCATCCCTGCCGGCCGTGGGCGGAGACCCGCGCCTGGGCCCGCCGGTCGCCGGCGTCGGCAAGCTGCTCTGCATCGGCCTCAACTACCGGGATCACGCCGAGGAGACCGGCATGGCGATTCCGGAAGAGCCCATCCTCTTCATGAAGGCCACGACCTCCATCGTCGGGCCCAACGACGACGTGATGTTGCCGAGAGGGAGCAAGAAGGGTGACTGGGAGACCGAGCTCGGCGTCGTCATCGGCACCCGCGCGAGCTACGTGGACGAGGCGAATGCGCTGGATTACGTGGCCGGCTACTGCGTCTTCAACGATGTGTCCGAGCGCCAGTTTCAGCTCGAGGGCACCGGCCAGTGGGTCAAGGGCAAGAGCGCAGACACCTTCGCCCCCTTCGGCCCTTTCATGGTCACCCGGGACGAGGTGCCGGATCCCCAGGATCTCGACATGTGGCTGGAGGTGGACGGCAAGCGCTACCAGGACGGGTCCACCCGCACGATGATCTTCAGCGTGGCCAATCTCGTGAGCTACGTGAGCCAGCACATGACGCTCGAGCCCGGCGACATCATCCCGACCGGCACGCCGCCGGGGGTGGGCGCCGGACAGAAACCGCCGGTGTATCTCGAGCCCGGCAACGTCATGCGCCTCGGCATAGAGGGTCTCGGCGAGCAGCAGCAGAAAGTCGTGGCCCATCCCGACGATAGATAGAGGACGAGCAACGGTGGCGAAGAAAAATTCCCAGCGGCGTAGCGCCGAGTGGTTCGGGAAGACCGGCAAGGACGGGTTCCATCATCGCAGTTGGATGAAGAACCAGGGACTCCCCCATCATCTCTTCGACGGGCGCCCGGTCATCGGCATCTGCAACACCTGGTCGGAGCTGACGCCGTGCAATGCGCACTTCCGCGTCCTCGCCGAGCGGGTGAAACGCGGCGTCTACGAGATGGGCG
>CBDTYP010000168.1:0-6958 GCA_965364645.1 uncultured Gammaproteobacteria bacterium
ACACGAACTTCGCCATGATGACGGATCGCCCGCCGACCGATAGCAACGAGCTGCGCCTCGCCATCAAGTATCTGCAGAATCGCGAACGCATTCTGAAGCTCATTTACAAGGGTAACGGCATGCTGGGTAACGACCAGCCTATCTCCCCGGTCGACCCCATGTACTGCAAGGACATGCCCATACGGGCTTACGATCCCGACAAGGCCAAGCACCATCTCAAGAAGGCCGGCATGGATGGCGGCACCATCAAGGTGCACACCTCCGAGGTGGCCGGCACCGGCGCCATCGAGCAGGCACTCATGCTGCAGCGCGAGGCGGAGAAGATCGGCCTCAAGATCCAGGTGCAGAAAGACCCCGGCGACGGCTACTGGAGCGCGACCTGGGGCAAGACCCCCTTCTTCATGTCCGGCTGGAACATGCGCCCGACCGCCAACATCATGCTGACGCTCGCCTTCACATCCGACGCGGCCTGGAACGAAGCGAAGTGGAAGAACGCGCGCTTCGACGAGCTGCTGACGCTGGGCCGCTCGTCCACCGACACGGTGCAGCGCAAGCAGATCTACTGCGAGGCACAGCAGCTCATCAGCGACACGGGCGGCGTCGCGATTCCCTGCTTTATCGACTACCTCGACGCCATGTCGGAGAAGGTGAATGGATTCGTACCGGTGCCTCTCGGACCGCTCGGGGCCAGCCAGTGGCCGCGGTCGGTCTGGCTCGAGGGCTGAGTTCGCCGAGCACAGGCAGCACGGCACATGTGGCTAGTCATCCTGCGCCGCCTGGGGATGGGCGTCGTCACCCTCTGGGTGGTGACGGTGCTCGTCTTCGCCGGCACGGAGATTCTTCCCGGTGACGTAGCGGAGGCCATCCTCGGCCAGTCCGCGACGCCGGAAGCCATCGCCGCGATCCGCGAGCAGCTGAACCTGGATCGCCCGGCGGTCGTGCGCTACGTGGACTGGCTCACGAACATTCTACGCGGCGACCTCGGCATCTCCCTCGCGGCGAACATCCCGATCTCGGAGATGATCTCCGGCCGGCTGAAGAACACGCTGATCCTGGCCGGGCTCACCGCCGCCTTCGCGGTACCCCTGTCCCTCGCCCTGGGTCTCGCGGCCGCCATGTTCCCCGGCGGACGGGTGGATCGCTTCGTGACAGTCTCGACGCTCTTCCTGCTATCCGTCCCGGAGTTCTTCATCGCGGCGACCCTGGTGCTGATCTTCGCCGTCCATCTGCAATGGCTCCCCGCCATTACCTACGCGACGGAGTACGACTCGATCTGGCAGCTCGTCAAGTCGCTCGCGCTTCCCATACTCACGCTGACCACGTCGGTGGTGGCGCACATGGCGCGCATGACCCGTGCCGCCATCATCAACGTCATGACCTCGCCCTACATCGAGATGGCGATCCTGAAGGGCGTGCCCCGCTGGCGCATCGTGCTGCGCCACGCGCTTCTGAACGCGGTGGGTCCCGTGGTCAACGTGGTGGCGCTGAATCTCGCGTATCTCATCGGCGGCGTGACGATCGTCGAGACCGTATTCGCCTATCCGGGTCTCGCGAGGCTCATGGTGGACGCTGTGTCCCGGCGCGACATGCCGCTCGTGCAGGCCTGCGCGATCATCTTCTGCAGCTCCTACATACTCCTGATTCTCATCGCCGATCTGCTGGCGATCTTCGCCAACCCGCGCCTGAGGCATTCGAAGTAATGAGCGAAGAAACCAACGACGCCACCCAGGAGATCGGCCTCGAGGCCGCCGGCGCGAGACCGCTCTTTCAGCTGAGCCTGATGGGCAAGATCGGCGCCGGTATTCTCGTCTTCTGGGTCGTCGTGGCGCTCATCGGCCCGTTCTTCTCGCCCTACCACCCCGCCGACTTCGTCTCCGACGAGAGCTTCGGGCCCATGAGTGCCCAGCATCTGCTCGGCAGCGACTACATCGGCCGGGACATTCTCTCCCGAGTGCTGCACGGCGCCCGTCTCACGATGTCGCTGTCGCTGATGGCGACGGTGCTCGCATTCGTCGTGGGCATCAGCCTCGGCTTCGCCGCCGCGCTCGCCGGTGGCTGGACCGACATGATCATCAGCCGCGTCTACGATGCGTTCCTGTCGATGCCCACGATCATGCTGGGGCTCGTGGTCATCGCCGCGCTCGGCTCGTCGATCCCCGTGCTCATCATCACCGCGGGACTCATCTACTCCTGCGGGCTGTACCGCATCGCGCGCGCCCTCGCCCTCGAGATCAAGGTGATGGACTTCGTCGAGGCCGCCCGCGCCCGTGGCGAGAAGCTCCCCTGGATTATCCGCCGCGAGATCCTGCCGAACGCCGTCGTGCCCCTGGTGGCGGAGTTCGGGTTGCGCCTCGTGTTCTCGATACTCTTCATCAGCGGCCTGAGCTTCCTCGGCCTCGGCGTCCAGCCGCCCACCGCCGACTGGGGCGTCATGGTGAGGGAGAATCTCCCTGGACTCATCGACGGATCCGCGGCCGCCTTCGTGCCGGCCGCGGCCATCGCGAGCCTCACCGTCGGCATCAATCTCATCGTCGACGACTTCTCGGCCCAGCGCGGCCAGGAGATCGCCGAGGAGATGATTTGATGGAGAACCTGCTGTCGGTCGAGAACCTGCGGGTTGAGGCCAAGGTTGGGCCGAAGCGCTTCGCGGCCATCGTGAAGGACGTGAGCTTCTCCATCGCGCGGGGCGAGGTTCTTGCCCTCATCGGCGAGTCGGGCTCCGGCAAGACCACTATCGCCCTCTCGGCTCTCGGCTACTCGCGGCCGGGCTGCCGCATCGCCGGCGGACGGATCGTTCTCGAAGGCACCGATGTGCTGACTCTCGACCGCGAGACGTTGCGCAAGCTTCGCGGCAGGCGCGTCTCCTATCTCGCCCAGAGCGCGGCGGCGACGTTCAACCCGTCGCTCACCATCGGCGAGCAGGTCACCGAATCCGCCGTGCTGCACGAAGTGATGGATCAGGACGCCGCCGACGCGCGCGCCCTGGATCTCTACCGGCGCCTGGACCTCCCTGATCCGGAGAATCTCGGTAAACGCTATCCCCACCAGGTGAGCGGGGGACAACTCCAGCGGCTGATGGCGGCCATGGCGCTCTGCAGCGGTCCGGACCTCATGGTGCTCGACGAGCCGACGACGGCGCTCGACGTGACCACGCAGATCGAGGTGCTGCGCGCGTTCAAGGACATCATTCGCGACCAGGGCACCGCCGCGATCTACGTCACCCACGATCTCGCGGTCGTCGCGCAGATCGCCGATCGCATCCTGGTGCTGCGGGGCGGCGACATCATGGAGATGGGCGACACCGAGCAGATCCTGAACAACGCCGCCCACCAATACACGCGTAAGCTGATGGCCGCCATCCGCCCGCCGCCGGAAGTGGGCGGCGACGGCGGCGCCCAGGGGGGCGAAGCGCACGCCGAGCCACCGGTGATCCAGGTGAAAGACGTCACCGCCGGCTACGGCCGCATCACGAATGGGAAACCGACGGCGACCGTGCTCTACGATATCGATACCGAAGTCGATCGGCGATCCGTGGTGGGCGTCATCGGCGAGTCGGGCTGCGGCAAGAGCACCCTGGCGCGGGTGATCGCGGGGCTCCTGCCCCCGGCGCAGGGGGAGCTCCGGCTCGACGATCGCGCGCTCGAAGGACGGCTCGAGGATCGGACCCTGGATGAGCTGCAGCGGGTGCAGATCGTCTTCCAGATGGCGGACGTCGCGCTGAATCCGCGCCAGCGGATCGGCGACATCCTCGGCCGGCCCCTGGAGCTGTATCACGATCTCAAGGGCGCCAAGAGGGACAAGCGGGTCGCCGAGCTTCTCGCGATGGTGGAGCTCCCGGAGAGCTTCGCCGTGCGCTTCCCGGAGGAGCTCTCCGGGGGCCAGAAACAGCGCATCAATCTGGCCAGAGCGCTGGCCGCGGACCCGGAGGTCATCCTCGCGGACGAGGTGACCTCGGCGCTCGATACCATCGTGGGGGCGGCGGTGATCGATCTCCTCAAGGAGCTGCGCGAGCGCATCGGTGTCTCCTACATGTTCATCAGCCACGACCTCTCGACGGTGGCCTCGTTCGCCGATCGCATCGTCGTTCTCTACGCGGGGCGTATCGTCGAGGATGGGACCACCGCCAACATTCTGGGCCTGCCTTCCCATCCCTATACTCAGCTGCTCCTGTCGTCGGTGCCGGAGCTGCGCCAGGGTTGGCTCGAGGACGTCATGCAGTCCCGCAGCGCGCTCGCGGGGATCGCGCGCGAGGTGGAGATCACGGACACGGGCTGCCCCTTCTATCCCCGCTGCCCGGTGGCCATCGACGGTGTCTGCGAGACGACGCCGGTGCCCTTCCGGGAGCCGGTCGCTGGCCACCGCATCGCCTGCCACCGGGAGATCGACGAGCTCGCGGCGTTCGAGGCGGAGCTGTAGCCGCGAAAAAGCCGGTTGGGTACTCCCGGCGCTCCGTTTACACTAGGCCCTTCGCCCCGGGGGGAGCCATGCCGCTCACGAATCCTTTGCCGCAGGACGCCCGACAACGCGCGCTCGCATTGTGCCTTGCGGTTGCGGCCGATCCCCTGCCGTCACCGGCCGAGCAGGAACGCCTGTTCGCCGAGCTGGACGCGCTGCTGTTCGGCGTCGACGAGGAATTCACCCGGTGGATCCTCGATCACGCGCAGTTTCGTCCCATCGAGGAGCGACTCCACGAGGTCCGCGCCGAGTACGAGTACGACCGCGAGCGGGACCTGGCCCGGGCCCTGGTGGCCGCCGGCGACGAATCGCCCCTGGCGGGGTTCCGCAGCGCCGGCTGGTACGAGGAGGCCCACGACTTCGAGCTGGAGGCACTCGCCCCCTACGCGCCGAAGCGCTTGCTGATGGTGGGGGCGGGCCCCTTCCCCACCACCGCGATCTCCTTCATGCGGGCCCATCCCGAGGCCCGGGCGGCGTGCATCGAGCTCCGCGCAGAGGCCTATACGCTGGCGACGCAGGTCGCGCGCATCAGCGGCTGCGGCGCGATGGAGATCATCCACGCCGACGCGCTGACTCTCGAGGACTTTTCCGACTACGACTGCGTCATCGTCGGCACCGTCGTCGGCGTGACGAAGGCAGAGCGCAGAAAGGTCGTGGATCATTTCCTCGGTTGTGTCCCGGCGTCGACACTGCTTATCCTGCGCACCGCCATCGGTCCCGGCAGGATCGTCTATCCATCGGTGGATCTGGGTCAGCTCGAGGGCATCGAGTACCGGGTGCTCACCGACCCGCCCCAGGAAACGTTCACGATGATCATCACGGGCCGCACCGGGCGCGCAAGTTGAACGACCCGGTCGACCGCATCCTGGAGCTCTGCACCATGATCGACGCCTGCGCGTCGAACATGGATGCGTTGCGCGCCGCGCATCCCGTGGGCGCGGCGAAGGAATCAGCGAGCGATGACGACGCGCCCCTGTGGGGTGGGACCGTGGGCGTGGAACCGTCCAGGGTCAACGGCACCTCTTATTGGTTCGACGATATCGAGCCCGTTTACAGCGAGCTCGACGAGATGATTCGCTACGCGACGGCGGATCTCCACGAACGTGTCCTCGGCGACGAGAGGATCCGACGGCTGGCGCCGGCGATTCACCGGGTGCGCGCGGCCTACGAGCGGGACAAGGAGATCATACAGGCCCGTAACCTGGTGCGCGCCGATGACGGCGCCGAGCGCTTGAAACGCACCATCGAGGAGGAACGCTACTGGGCCATCGGGGATGAGCTTCGCGAGGCGCTCGCCGGCAGCCAGCGTATTCTCGTCGCGGGCTCCGGGCCCCTGCCCCTGACAGCGCTCTGCATCGGCGCCGAGCTCGACGTGCACGTCGCCTGCCTCGAGCGCGATCCGGAGTGCCACACCCTCGGCCAGCGGCTGATCGACATGTCGGGCCGGGGCGATCACCTGGCAAGCATCAACGCGGATATCCTCGACATGACGGCCTTCGACGAGTACGACGCCATCGTCGGTGTCGTGCTCCTCGGCGTTGCCACCGAGGCCGAAGAGGCCGGCAGCAAGGCGACCATCGCACGACACATCCTCGCACACATGTCCCCGGGCACTCGCCTGGTGCTGCGCAATCCTCACGGACTGGGAGAATTGCTCTACCCGTCGATCGATCTGGGTGACGGCGGCGACATCCAGGTGAAACACCTCGTACCCCGGGTCGGCCCGGATCGCCCGTACCGATCAGGGTTGGTGGTCGCCGGGAGAATCGCGGCAGACGCCGGTCATGCACACTGAAGCACCCTACGAGTACATCAGCGACTACTACTCCCACGTCCATCGAAAGAATTCAGAAGACCCGGCCGTGGCGGAGTTCTGGCTCTCCAAGCTCGCCCGCATCCGCGGAGAGAGCGTGCTCAACATCGGATGCGGCCCGACGTTCTACGACTACATGCTGCGCTTCGGGCATCCGCCCCGGGAGTATGTCGGGCTCGACATAAACGCGAGCACGTTCGAGTTCCTGCGCGGCTCCACGGACCCCCGCCTCGTAGCGGCCAGGACGGAGGTGGAGACGCTCGGCACGCAAACGGAGTTCATCAGCGCCGACGTGTTCGAGTGTGCACCGGACCTCGAGGGACGATTCGACTGCATACTCGGTGTCGGGTTCTTCGCCACGTTTCATGGCGAACGCTTCGAACGCCTGCTGGAGATCATGGTACGCGCGCTGGGTCCGGATGGAACGCTGCACAAGCTCAGCTGGCACGGGCCGCACCGCACGCCGGAAGAGACCCGGAGGAAGCACGAGTACTCCTACGACAACCCCGAAGAGCCGACGCCCGAAGAATTGGTGAAGGGATTCGAGAAGTCAGGATTCTCCCTGGTCGAGGAAGACATACTTCGCTGCGACCCCGATGTGACCGGTTGGGATGCGATCCAATCGTGTGTCTTCGGGAGACCCCGAAAGGATTCGTGATAGACGGAAACTGTCCGTCTAGTTACCTGTTA
>CBDTYP010000169.1:0-6853 GCA_965364645.1 uncultured Gammaproteobacteria bacterium
GATGGCGTCGGTGCTGGCGAGTACGTTGCCGGCGTCGCCATTGTTACCCACGGTCACGTCGAATCCGCTCGGCATGAACTCGTTGGCGGGGAAGGCCGCCTCGAATCCTTCGATGGGGGGAACGATGGCGCCCGCTCCCGGGTCGAGGTTGAAGCCCCACAGCTCGCCGACGTCGACGACGGCGATATTCTGGGTAACCGTATCGAGCCTGTCCGCGCAGCCGAAATACCCGGCCATGCGGATATCCTTGACCATCATGTCGAGAGCGTAGCGGGCGGTCTCCTGCAGCCTCGATAGCTCGTTGGTGGTCTTGTAGGTGTCGCGGTTATTGACGAACAGTGTGACTGCGCCCGCCATGATGATGGCGCCGAGGGTGATGGCGACCAGCAGCTCGACGAGGGTCACGCCGCGCATGTGTTGTCTATGAGAGGCGCTCTTGTTCATGGCCATACCGTCCACGTCTGTGTCACGAGACAATTGGCTCCGTCCCAGAAGCGGCTGGCGATGGCGTTGCACTCGCCCGCGGTCTGCGGGGGGCGAACCGTGCCGCCGAAGTCCCTGGGGGTGCGATCGAGCCAGCCCACGCTGACGTCGTAGAAGTTGGCGGTGGCGTTGGCGGTGATGAGGCCGGCCCCGGCCGGAAGGGAATCTGCGAGGGAGTCGTACCAGCAGCTGAGATCCATGTCGACGCTGGCCACCAGTGGATCGCATGCGAGACCGGGGTCGGCCGCCGTGTAGCCCGCGACATTCGCGCGGTTGGCCCGCATGCGGTCGACGATGTCGTAGGCGATGTGCGTTGCCTGGGTGCGAACGTAGGCGTCGTGGTTGAAGCGCAGCCCCTGGGCCTGGAGCGCCGCGAGCCCGAGCAGGCCGATGGCGAGAACCAGCAGGGCTATCAGCACCTCGATGATGCTGAAGCCGCGCTCGCGTCGGAGTCGCCCAATGCTGAATGTGCGGTGGGTCGTCATGGACACGCCATCCCGAGGGTAGAGATATCGCTGATCAGGCGGGGGAAACCCGTAGCAGAGATGAAAATGCCGCGCGCTTCCGGCGTCCCGCGGTCGTCGCAGTAGCGAAACACGGTATTCTGGCTCACGACGATCGCGCCCCCCGGGGGCGCCAGATCGGCCCCGAGGCCTGTGTTCTCGTAACTGAGACCGGCCATCAGGATGCTGGGTGAGCCCTTGACGCCGATGAGGCTCGCGGCGTTGCCCATGTCCGGCTGGAAGACCCGCAACACCGTATCGGTGCCGTCGACGGTCCCGCGCGCGCCGCCGTCTGTGAAGACTATCCAACCGCGAGCGAAGTCACCCGTGCCTATCGCGTCGCACGCTGCGCCGCCGGTACTCTTGCACAAGGATACCCGCGCGTTTCGCGTCACGGCCTGGCCGCGCGCATAGTTAACCGCGGTCACCATGGTGTTGACGCGCGTCGCCCGGGAGTTGTTCTTCACGAACTCAGACATATTGGGCGCGGCGATCGCGGCCAGCACGGCCGCGATGATGACCACGATCATCAGCTCTGCGATTGTGAATCCGCGTTGGTGCTTCATATCCGTGTCGCTTTATCCGATGGCCTCGCCGCTGGCATCAGCGGCAGGCGTGCTCCGCTGCGCGCTGGACATTCCATCCGGCGTTACAGATGCGCTTGCCGCCCTGGGCCTGAGCGCAGACGTTTCGCTCTTTGTCCTGAACGACGACGCTGCCTTCGGTGCCGTTTTCACATTTCACCTGGTAGTAGTAGTAGTCGCCGTCCTGACCATGGGGCACGACGCGCTTGACCGGATCGGCGATGGCTTGTGTCGAGAGCAGCATGGCGGCGGCGCCTAACATGACAGTTAGTAATGTCGTTCTCATGGTGCTGCTCCCATTCACGTGCTGAACCCGTCAGTAAGGCCGACGGGTCTCCGATAGCCAACAAATAGCATCCTTCGCCAGGGGGGACCATGATGGAATCGACAAACGGCCCCTGCAGACCGACGAAAGGCGCCGCTTCGCGTCATTTTGTGGTCTGGTCCAGGGTTGGCGGGCGGCGCCAATTCCTAGACCGAACGGGAACTTAGGTCGTATACTGAGCAATCAGCGATAGATTGCGCCCGGCAGCAGCCGGCGGTCGACACACTATGTCACAGCAAAGCCATTCCCGTCCGGACCTGCCCGACAATTCCAATGTCGCGGCGGAGCGTGAGCGGGCAGTTCACGTGCTCGAGTCCCGCGGCATCACGCCGACGCCCCAGCGGGTGGAGATCGCGCGGATCCTGCTCGCCAGGCCCCAGCACCTCTCCGCGGAGCAGGTCTTGAGTGCGCTGAAGCAGGGGGAGCTCACGGTTTCCAAGGCCACCGTCTACAATACTCTGGGCCTGTTCGCCGCCGAGGGACTCGTGCGCGAGGTCATCGTCGACCCGAGCAAGGTCTTCTACGATTCCAACTGCACCGACCACCATCACTTTTACGACATAGATTCCTGCACGCTTGCCGACATCGACGCCCGGGAGATCGACATCGACGGTCTGCCGGATGTGCCGGAAGGAAAGGTGGTCGACCGTGTGGACGTGATCGTCCGGGTGCGCAGTCGCGGCAAGTGACGCCCACGCCTTTCGCGGGCCCCGGGCAAGCGAAAATGACATCTCCGATCCGCCATCCGATCCCCACCCGATCAGGTACGAAACGTTGAATCAGAGTATCGGCGAGCTACTGGTCGAACGCGGCAAGCTCGAGCCCGACAAGCTCCAACAGGCACGGCGCCTGGAGCGGGACAGTGGCGAGCGCCTGGGGCCGCTGCTGGTGCAGCTCGGCATGCTCGCCGAACGGGATCTCGCGGAGATCCTCGCTGACGAGCTCGATCTGGAGCTGGCAATCGGCGATGCCTATCCCCAGAGCCCGGCGGTCCCCGATCGGGTGACCCCGGAGTTTCTGAAGGCGGCGAGAGCCGTCCCGCTGGAAGAGACTCCCGAGCACGTGCTGGTGGCGATGGCGGACCCCCTCGATGAGTTCACGACCGATGCGATGAAGCTCGCCCTCGGAAAGCCGGTGGTAGCGCAGGTCGGCATAATCTCCGAGATCGAGTTGGCCATCCAACGCCAGTACAACAATGGCGACGGCTCGCTCGAGCAGATGGCGGGAGACTATCGGGATGCCGCGGGCGAGGACGTCGATGACATCCAGTACCTGCGGGATCTCGCCAGCGAGGCGCCGATCATCCGGCTGGTGAACACGCTCATCAGCCGCGCGCTGAAGGCCCATGCCTCGGATATTCACATCGAGCCATTCGGCAATACTCTCAAGGTCCGCTATCGCGTCGACGGCGTGTTGCGGGAGGTCGAGGCGCCGCCGGTGCGCTCTACCGCCGCGGTGGTCTCGCGCATCAAGGTCATGGCCAATCTCAACATTGCCGAGCGGCGCCTGCCCCAGGATGGGCGCATCATGCAGCAGGTCGAGGGACGCGAGATCGACATGCGCATATCCACCGTGCCGACCATGCACGGCGAGAGCGTAGTCATGCGCATACTCGACAAGGGCAGCCTGCCGCTGGAGTTCGAGACGCTGGGCTTCGACGCGGGTGTCCATGGCGCGTTCGAAGAGATGCTCAGGCGGCCCCAGGGGATAATCCTGGTCACCGGTCCGACCGGGAGCGGCAAGACGACGACGCTCTACACTGCGTTGCACGCCCTGAATACGCCTGACAAGAAGATCCTCACGGTGGAGGATCCCGTGGAGTATCAGCTCGAGGGGATCAATCAGATTCAGGTCAAACCGCAGATCGGGCTCAGCTTCGCAAACGCGCTGCGTTCCATCCTGCGCCAGGACCCCGACGTCATCATGATCGGCGAGATGCGCGATCTCGAGACCGCCAAGATCGCCGTGCAAGCCGCCCTCACGGGTCACAAGGTCCTGTCGACGTTACACACCAACGACTCCGCGAGCAGCGTCACGCGCATGTTGGACATGGGCGTCGAGGATTTCCTGCTGACATCCACGGTCAACGGCGTGCTCGCGCAGCGTCTCGTGAGGGTGCTCTGCGAGCACTGCAGGGAGCCCTTCCAGCCCGGCGACGAGCTCGTGGAGGAGCTCGATCTCGCGCGCCTCTGCGAACCCGGCGCGATCACGCTCTATCGCCCGGTTGGGTGCGAGGCCTGCGACGGCAGCGGCTACCGCGGGCGAACCTGCATCCTCGAGCTGCTGGTCATGTCCGATGCCGTGCGCCGGACCATTCTCGATCACGGTGACGCCTCGGCCATTCACGCGGCCGCGGCCGCGGAGGGGACCACCAGCATGCACGAAGATGGGCTCCGCAAGGCACTCGCCGGCATTACCAGTGTCGAAGAGATCGAGCGCGTGACCCGCGAGGCCTGAGGTCGATGCCGGTTTTCCAGTACAAGGCGGCGAGCAACAGCGGCGACGTGGTCCAGGGCGAGATGGAGGCCGCGAGCCAGGAAGCCGTCATCCGCCATCTCCAGGATCAGGGGCACATCCCCATCCGCGCGAAGGAGATCACCCGTGCCGTGGCCGCGGACGATGCGCCGGCGTTCTCCCTGTACCGCCGCCGGCCCGGCCGCGCCGACGTCAACGTGTTCACCATCGAGCTCGCGACCCTGCTGCGCGCCGGACTGCCGTTGGACAAGGCGCTCGAGATGCTGGTCAACATTGCCGCGAGGGCGCCGTTCCGGGAGGTCTTGGAGCAGTTGCTGGCGGACGTGCGCGGCGGTGCTTTTCTCTCTGCGGCGCTCGAGTCCCACGGCCGGCTCTTCTCGCGCTTCTATCGCAACATGGTCAAGGCGGGGGAGGCCAGCGGCGCGCTGGACGCGGCGCTCGAGCGCCTCGCCGAGTTCATGGAACGCTCCCGGGAGCTCAGGGATTCGGTGCTCTCCGCGTTGCTCTACCCCATGGTCCTGGTTGGCGTGGGGATCCTCTCTATGGCGGTGATCCTCGGTCTGGTGATTCCGAAGATCTCGGAGATGTTCGCGGAAGCCGGCCAGCACTTGCCCTGGTTCACCCAGGTGGTCGTCGCGACCGGCGGCTTCGTGCAGGCTTACTGGTGGGCCATGGCGCTTGCCTGCGTCGCGCTGTATCTGTTCATGCGCCGCCAGTACGCCGACCCCTCCGGCCGGCGGCGATGGGACGGCTGGCTGTTGCGTCTGCCGCTCGTGGGCGCACTCATCGCCAGGCTCGAGGCGGCGCGCTTCACCCGCACACTCGGCACGTTGCTCGGCAACGGCGTGCCCCTGCTCGACGCCATCGCCATCGCCAAGGAAGTGATCGCCAATCAGGTCATCGCCGATGGAATCCGCCGTGTCGCCGAACGCGTCCGGCAGGGTGAAGGGCTCGCGCGCCCGCTCACCGAGAGCCGTGTGTTCCCACCGTTGGCGGGACACCTGATGCAGGTCGGTGAAGAGAGCGGCAACCTCGAGACGATGCTCATGCAGCTCGCGCAGATCTACGAGCGCGAGGTGCAGTCGGCGCTGCGCCGTCTGATGGCCGTGCTCGAGCCTGCCCTCATCCTCGGTCTTGCCGTCATCATCGCGGCAATCATATTGTCCATCGTCATCGCCATCTTCAGCATCAACAATCTGGCCTTCTAGACATGACAACAACGATCGCACTGCGCAGGGGAAAGGCACGGGGATTCACGCTCATCGAGCTGCTCGCCGTCATCGCCATACTCGGGCTGATCGCCGCGTTCGCGGTCCCCCAGGTTCTCAAGTGGGTATCCGGCGCGCGATCGGATTCCGCCCGGGTGCAGATCGAGGCCCTGGGTGCGAGCATCGACCTCTATCGCCTGGAGGTCGGGAGCTTTCCGCCGGATCTGCAGGCGCTCGTCGAGAAGCCGCCGGGCGCCCCCAGGTGGGACGGCCCCTATCTGCGGAAGAAGGTCATCCCCAAGGATCCCTGGGGCAACGATTACATCTATCGCTATCCCGGCAAGAATGGTGAATACGATCTGGTATCTCTGGGAGCCGACGCGAGCGAAGGCGGCGAAGGAGAGCAGAAGGACATCGTGAGCTGGGAGTGACGACTGTCGTGGACCACGAGCGGGTCGTTTACGGGAAGGCGCCGACGACCGGGTTCACCCTGATCGAGCTGCTCGCGGTCCTCTTCGTCCTGGCGCTGGTGGCGGCCTTCGTCGTCCCCTCTCTCGGCGGCGGCGAAGCGGTGGAACTCAAGGGCGCCGCGCGAACGCTCGCAGCGGGACTGCGTCATACCCGCAACCAGGCGCTCAACGACAATCGTTCGGCAACCCTCGCGCTCGACGTCGCCAAGCGCGAGTTCCAGCTGTCCGGCGAGAAGCGGACCCGCAAGCTTCCCGGTCGCATCGACATCGTTCTCTTCACCGCGCGCTCGGAGCAACAGAGCGAGGAGCGGGGCGCGATCCGCTTCTTTCCCGATGGCAGCTCCACCGGCGGGCGCATCACGCTGTCCACCGAACGGCTGCGCTATCTCGTCAACGTTGACTGGTTGACGGGGCGGGTGAGCGTGATCGAATCCGTGGTCGAGGAGGCCATCGGCCGATGACCGTCCGCCCGATTCGCCCGATCACCCTACAGAGCTGCCGCGGCTTCTCACTGCTCGAGGTGCTGGTCGCGTTTACGATACTCGCCATGCTGCTTGGCGCGCTGTTCCAGGTGTTCAGCGGCGGACTGCGGGCGGCCCGGGCAGGCGACAGCTACACCCGCGCGACGGTCATTGCGCAGTCCCGTCTGGCCGCCCTCGGCGTCGAGTTTCCGCTCGAGGAAGGCACATCCAGCGGCAGCGTCGACGACACATTTCACTGGCGGGTGATCGTGCGCCCCTACGTGGAGGATGCACTGCCCGCGGGGCAGGGCATTCCCACACCGTTGCGCGTCGATGTCGAGATC
>CBDTYP010000170.1:0-6836 GCA_965364645.1 uncultured Gammaproteobacteria bacterium
CTCGCTCCTACAGCGGGCGGATTGTTGCCGAGACGTTCAGTCCGGGAGAATCGTAGGCGCCTCGAACGCGGACACCGCCGGCAGCTCGCCGTCGGCGCGTTCCATCTCCACCAGAGTCGTGTGGGCGCTCGGCCCCTGGGCCAGGCGCGAGGTTCCCTTGTCCAGGGTCAGCACATTCGGATTGCCGTGGCGCTCGAGTCCCCCGGGGCCGTCGGGGTCGTACCAGGCGCCGGTGGGCAGGACCACGACACCGGCTCGCACACTCCGCGTCACCCGGGCGCCCGCGAGACACGCGCCCCGATCGTTGTAGAGGCGCACCACGTCACCGTCGGCGATGCCGCGGGCCCCGGCGTCATCCGGGTGCACGTACACGGGCTCGCGTCCGTCGACCTTGTTCGCAACGCTCGTCTTGCCGATGTCTAACTGGCTGTGCAGGCGCGTGGTGGGCTGATTGGAGACGAGATGCAGCGGATGGCGTCGCGCCTCTTCACCGCCGAGCCACTCGGCAGGTTCGAACCAGCGGGGATGTCCGGCGCAGTCGTCGTAGCCGAAGCCGTCGATGGTGTCGGAGAAGATCTCGATGCGCCCGGATGGCGTGGGCAGCGGATTGTCGTCGGGCGCCCCGCGGAAGCCGCTGAAGATCACGCGGCCGTGATCCGGCACCGGCAACTCGAGCTCGCCCGACTCCCAGAACGCGTCGAAGTCCGGCAGCTCGATGCGCTCCCTGGCGGCCTGCTGGCGGAACACGTCGTAGAGGTGGCGGAGCCAGGCCATCTCGTCACGGCCCTCGGTGAAGCGATCGGCGAGTCCCACCCGCGCGGCGAGCCCGGCGAAGATGTCGTAGTCGTTCCTGGCTTCCCCGACCGGCTCCACCGCCTGCTGCATCCCGTAGACATGGGCGTCGTTGCTGGCGCGGCCGATGTCGTTGCGCTCCAGCGTCGTCGTCGCCGGAAACACGATGTCCGCATGGCGGGCGAGGGGATTCCACCACGGCTCGTGCACGATAACGGTGTCCGGTCGCTGCCACGCGTCCACCAGGCGATTCAGATCCTGATGATGATGAAACGGATTGCCGCCGCACCAGTACACCAGCTTGATGTCCGGATAGCGCAGCGTGCGGCCGTCGTAGTCGAAGGTCGTGCCGGGCCCGAGCAGCATGTCGGTGATACGCGCTACCGGGATGAACGTCGAGACCGGGTTTTCGCCCTGGGGCAGCGTGAGCCCCCCGAGCCGTCGCACGGGATTGCCGATCCCGGCCTCCGCGGCGTAGCCGTAGCCGACGCCGCCGCCGGGCAGGCCAATCTGGCCGAGCATGGCCGCCAGCACCGCCGCCATCCAGAAGGGTTGCTCGCCGTGGTCGCCCCGCTGCAGGGACCAGGCGAGGGTAATCAGCGTGCGTTTCGTCGCCATGCGTCGTGCCAGTGCGCGGATCGTCTGCGCGGGGATGCCGCAGATGGCTGCTGCCCACTCGGCATCCTTCGGCGTGCCGTCCTCGACACCCGTGAGATAGGGCAGGAAGCGATCGAAGCCGACGCAGTGCGTGTCGAGGAACGCCGCGTCGTGCAACCCCTCCTCGTACAGCGTGTGGGCCAGTCCGAGCAGGAGCGCAGTGTCGGTATTGGGCCGCACCGCCAGCCACTCCGCATCGAGGAAGTCCGCCGCGTCCTCCTCGAGGGGACTCACGTTGACGAAGTCGACGCCGTTGTCCCTGCAGCGCTCGAGCCAGCCCCGCGTGACGTGGCGTCCGATCCCGCCCGCGTTGACCTGTGCGTTCTTCAACGGGATCCCGCCGAGCATCACCACCAGCTCCGAGTGCTCCGCGATCACCGGCCACGCGGTCATGGTGTCCAGCATGTCGAGGAACTTGAAACCGAACACGTGAGGCATGATCACCTGGGCCGCGGCGGTGCTGTAGCTGTTCACCGAGTAGGTGTAGCCGCCGAACATCTTCAGGAAGCGGTGGATCTGACTCTGGGCGTGGTGAAAGCGCCCGGCGCTGGCCCAGCCGTAGGAGCCCGCGAAGATCGCCTCGTTGCCGTGCAGCGCCTTGACCCTGCCGAGCTCGCTCGCCGCGAGGTCGAGGGCCTTCTCCCAGCTGACGGCGACGAATGGCTCGTCACCCCGGCCGCCGCCGTGCTTCTCCGGGCCGCGCTCGAGCCAGCCCTTGCGCACCGCCGGCTGCATGATGCGGGTGCGGTGGTGAACGCTGTCCTCGAGGGACTTGCCGATGTCTGAAGGGTCGGGATCTTCGTCGTGGGGATGCACGGCAACGATGGCGCCGTCGGCGACCTCCACGTCGTACGCACCCCAATGGGTGTAGGTTCGGGTGCGGCGTGGGGCTTTCGTGGACATGCTCAATCGTCCTCGACGTCGCAGGCCGGGTCGCCCGGCGGCAGCGCGTCCTTGATGTCCGGCTGCACCTTCCACGCGGGCACCGGCGGCACGAAGTCCCGTTGCGGCGCGTACTTGGAATGCTCGGCGAGCTCCATCGTGTGGATGTAGCGCGGGCAGTTGGGAAACACGTGCTCCGCGCGCACCCGCACCATCAGTTGCGCGCCCGGAAACTGTTCCATCAACGCGTCTTCCTCGTGCACGCTCGCCGTCCCGTTGACCCGCAAACGCTTGGGCTTCTCGAAATCGATGAACAGCATGCCGACTTTGGGATTGACGCGAATGTTGCCGAGACTTCGAAACATGCCGTTGCCGTCGTAGGAGGGGAAGGCCAGCGTATGATCGTCCACGACGCGCACGAAGCCGGGCAGCCCACCCTTGTACGAGCAGTCGGGCCAACCGTCGGCGTCCGTAGTCGCCAGAAAGAAGAACGCGCTGCGTTCGATGATCTTCCGGTAGTGTTCCTTGAACGTGCCGTGATGACGCACCTGCTCCAGCCGGTCGGCCAGACGGCGCGTGTCGAATCGATCCTGGAAGTAGCGCATACCGTCGTGATACATGGGTATTTCAGCCATCGCTACGTACCTCTCGCCGGGATTTCGCCATCGTCGAAATCCCGCGCCGATCAAGTTTCACATTCGTCAGCCGATCTCTTCGATCTCCAGATTGAAGCGCGTCGATGGCAGTACGCCTGCGCGCGTGTCAGCGTTGGTCGCTTCCTCCTGCGCAATCTTCTCCAGAGATGCCGCGAGGATCGCCGCCTGGCGCTCCAGCGGCACGACGGCGACGCCGTCGTCGTCGCCGATGACGATGTCTCCCGGCTTGACCGGGCAGCCCGCGCAAGCGATCGGCCCGTCGATGATACCGCCGAACCCCTTGCCGGGTCCCGCCGGACAGGTGCCCGCGGCGAAGGTGGGAAAACCCAGCTCGCGGATCTCCGCCGCGTCCCGGACCGCGCCGTCGACCACGAGCCCGCCGATCTCCTGGCGGATGGCTGCGCGGGTCATGATGCCGCCCCAGACGGCGGTCTCCGTGTGACCGCGCGCGTCGACGACGAGGATGTCACCCGGCTCCACGAGCCCGATGGCCGCGTGGGCGGCCCCGTTGTCGCCCACCATGCCCGTCACCGTGCGCGCCTGACCGCATAGTTTCATCCCCGCCTGCAGGGGCGCGATGCGACCGGACATGACATAGCACCTGTTCATGCAGTCGGAGGCGATGGCGGGCGGGATGTCTTTCCACTTCGCGAGATCTTCAGGCGAAAGACGTTCGAACTTCGGTAGATAGCGTTGCACCGCCATGTTCAGCACTCCACGACGCTGACCGGGATCTCCAGCACGTTGACCGCGAGTCCGCCCCGGGCGGTCTCCTTGTACTTGGTCTTCATGTCCCTTCCCGTATCGCGCATTGTCTTGATGACCTTGTCCAATGATACGAAGTGCTCGCCGTCGCCGCGCATGGCCATGCGCGCGGCGTTGATGGCCTTCACCGAGGCGATGGCGTTGCGCTCGATGCACGGCACCTGCACGAGCCCGCCAATCGGATCGCAGGTGAGACCGAGATTATGCTCCATCGCGATCTCGGCGGCGTTCTCCACCTGGCCGGGGGTGCCGCCGAACACTTCTGCGAGTCCCGCCGCCGCCATGGAGCAGGCGGAGCCGACCTCGCCCTGACAACCCACCTCGGCGCCGCTGATGGAGGCATTCTCTTTATACAGGATGCCGATGGCGCCAGCAGTTAAAAGGAAACGCACGACGCCGGCGTCGTCGGCGTTGTCGCGGTGATCGCGGTAGTAGTGCAGCACGGCCGGGATGATGCCGGCTGCGCCATTGGTGGGGGCGGTCACGACACGGCCGCCGGCGGCGTTCTCCTCGTTCACGGCCAGCGCGTAGAGATTGACCCAGTCCATGACGTGCAGCGGGTCGTCGTGGGCCTCGGGGGGTTGATCCGACAGCTGGCGATACAGGCTCGCCGCACGGCGCTTGACCTTCATGCCCCCGGGCAGGATGCCGTCCCGGTGGCAGCCCTTCTCGACACACTCCTGCATGGTGGCCCAGACTTTCAGAAGCCCCTCGCGCACGGCGGCCTCCGATCGCCAGACGCGCTCGTTGGCCATCATGACCTCGCTGATGGCGAGGCCGTGCTCGGTGCACAGGCGCAGCAGCTCGTCGCCGGTGGTGAACGGGTAGGGAAGGCACGAGGGGTCCGGCACGACCCAGCGGCCTTCGGCGCCTTCCTCGCCGACGATGAATCCGCCGCCGACAGAGTAGAAGAGCGACGAGGCCAGCACTTCGCCGCCATCGGCCATGGCGGTGAAGCGCATGCCGTTGGGATGGAAGGGCAGGGCCTTGCGCCGGTGCATGACCAGGTGGCGCTTCTCGTTAAAGGCGATCGGGTGCTCGCCGAGCAGGTGCAGGAAGCCCTCGCGGCGGATGCCGTCGAGACGCGCCGCGACGGCGTCGACGTCCACGGTCTCGGGGCTGTCCCCCTCGAGCCCCAGTATCACCGCCTTGTCGCTGCCGTGGCCCCTGCCGGTGGCCCCGAGGGAGCCGTAGAGCTCGCTCTTGATCGCCGTCGTCCGGCCGAGGAGCTCCTGTTCCCGCAGGCTCTCCGCGAAGCGCCGCGCCGCCCGCATCGGGCCGACGGTGTGGGAGCTCGACGGTCCAATGCCGATGCTGAAGAGATCGAATACGCTGATGGCCATGGGCGGCTTTCTCCGGCGAAGGCGCGATGGTAGGTTCGCTGTGCCAGCGCCGGGTCCCTGGATGCGACGGCAAGCTGCCCAATTACGACTTCGGGTATGAGATGTGAATGTACTCTTCATCACCGCCGATCAGTGGCGCGGCGACTGCCTGTCGGCCCTGGACCACGCCTGCCTGCGCACCCCCCATCTCGATGCCCTGGCGGGGGATGGCGTGCTCTTTCGCCGCCACTACTCCCAGGCGACGCCCTGCGCCCCCGGGCGGGCGAGCCTCTACACCGGCATGTATCTGCACAACCACCGGGTCGTCGTGAACGGTGCCCCCTTGGATGCCCGCCACACGAATGTCGCACTCGAAGCCCGCCGGGCGGGCTATGCACCCGGGTTGCTCGGTTACACGGACACGGGCGCCGACCCGCGTGCCCGGCCGCCGGGGGATCCGGCGTTGCGCACCTACGGCGGCGTCCTGCCCGGCATGACGCCGATCCGCTGGAACGAGCCCCACTGGCGCGCCTGGTTCGCCGATCTCGAGACCAAGGGCTACGCCGTGCCCGAGCGCTTTCTGGACATATACAAGCCCCGTGAGGATGGCGCCGCCGCGGGGCGCGGTCTCACCTACGCGCCGGCGGCGTACGCCGCCGAGGACAGTGAGACCGCCTTCCTGACGGGCGCCGCCATCGAGCACCTGTCCGCGGGTGACGGCCGGCCCTGGTTCCTGCACATCTCGTTCCTCGCGCCTCATCCGCCTTTCGTGGCGTCGGCTCCGTTCCACGACATGTACGACCCGGCGGAGGTGCCGCCGCCGGTACGCGCGGCAAGCGTCGAGCAGGAGGCATCCCAGCATCCGATCGTTGGTGTTGGAGTACACGCGCCGGATGCTGAGCTGGCGCATGAACCACGAAGAACGGGTGCTCGCGAACACGATGCTGACGCCGGAGGGCGCCGTGGAGAGAAAACCGCTGCGTTATTGATCCCCGGCACGGCCCCGTAGGTTGGCGCTGAGCGCAGCGAAGCCCAACATCCGGCGCCGGATGTTGGGCTTCGCTGCGCTCAGCACCAACCTACAAGAGAAGCAAGGGTTACAAGAGACCCTGGAGCGTCTCGTATAAGGATGAAGGAATGCTGATCCCCTCGGTCGGTGTGCGCAGGCGGGCCTCGTAGCGTCTGTCCGAGGGCAGGCGCGTTCCCTCCTGCTCCAACACCTTGGCGAAGAGCGCTTCCGCGCGGGCGAGCTGTCCACCTCGCTGGTCTTCGCCCACGCAACGGCTCGGATCGATGGCGATCACGAGCTCGCCGCCCTCGGGCGGGCCGCCGTCCTTGTTGTCCCGGGCGGTGGCCTCGAAGCTGAATACGTCGCCCACGAGCGCGCCCGCTAGAAGCTCCACCATGAGTGACAGTGCCGCGCCCTTGTAGCCACCGAAGGGCAGCTGCGCCCCCGCGAGCGCGGCCTCCGGATCCGTCGTGGGCTCGGCGTCCGGCCCGATGGCCCAGCCCTCCGGGATGGTCTTGCCGTCCCGGAGATGAATCTGGATCTCGCCCCGGGCGCTCGCGCTGGTGGCCTGATCGAAGACCAGGGGTGGCCGGTTCTCCCGCGGCCAGGCGAACGCCATGGGGTTGGTGCCGTAGAGTGGCTTGGTGCCCCCCGCCGGCGCTACGTAGCTGAAGGAGTCGACGTAGGCGAACGCGGCGAGCCCCTGCTCACCCAGGGGCTCCACCTCGGGCCACAGGGCCGCGAAGTGATGGG
>CBDTYP010000171.1:0-6828 GCA_965364645.1 uncultured Gammaproteobacteria bacterium
TCTACGCGGAACTCACATTCGACGTGCCCCACATCGCTGTCCGCAGCCTGGCGAGCATCGCCGACCGGAGCGCTTCCATCGGCTCGCTTTCCAAGTCCCACGCCATGCAGGGGTGGCGGCTCGGCTGGGTGATCGCGCCCCCCAGTCTCGCCAAGCATCTGGTCAATCTGATAAAGCCCATGCACTACGGGCTGTCGCCGTTTCTCCAGGACGCTGCCGTGGTCGCGCTGCGCGAGGAGCATCCGCAAATCGATGAGATGAACCGCGACTACCGCGCTCGAAGGGATCTGGTATGCAGCCGCATCAACGCGATGCCGGGGCTCGCCTGCAGCTGGCCCGAGGGGTCCATGTTCCTGCTGGTGGACGTGCGCCGCACGGGGCTCGACGGAGAGAAGTTCGCCTGGGGTCTCCTGGACCAGGTTGGCGTCAGCCTGCTGCCCGTGGCGAGCTTCGGGGCGAGCGTCACCGGACACGTGCGCTTCAGCCTGACCATGCCCCTCGAGATCCTCGAGGACGCCTGCAACCGCATCGAGCGTTACGCAAGGCACCTGGATACGCTGCCCGCCTCCGCTTGAACATCGGGTCCCTTCCGCTGATCGGCGGTATCCTGCGGGGCCCCGCCTTCCAGCACCGCGACTTCCGGCTGCTGCTCTCGGCCGCCACCTGCAACTACATGGGCTACGGCGGCGAGCAGGTCGTCATCGGCCTGCTCGTGTTCCAGGTGACGGGCACCTCCGCCTGGGTCGGCGTCGCCATGGCGCTCTACTTCCTGCCCCTGTTCATCTTCGGCATGGCCGCGGGCGCTATAGCTGACTGGATGGATCGGCAGAAGCTGCTGCGCATCATCGAGGGGCTGATTGCGCTGAACCTGATGGTCTTCGGCGTGCTCGCCGCGCTGGACGCCATCGCGTTGTGGCAGCTGCTGCTCATGACATTCCTGTCGGGCAGCGCGCGCGCGGTCTACCTGCCGGTGCGCCAGAGCTACGCCTACGACATCGTCGGCTCGGAACAGGTCGTGGCGGGCTTGGGCCTCATTACCATCGCCATGCGCGTCGGTCAGCTCGTCGGCGCGCTGGTCGCCGGCAGTGCCATGCAGAGGCTCGGCACCGACGTCGCGCTTTTCATACTCGCGGCTTTTCACGTCATCACGTTCCTGGTCGTCAGCAGGCTCCGCTCGATCCCCACCGAGGCCCACAGCAATCCCGTCCCGATCCTCGAGAACCTCCGCGAATACGTGCAGGAGATGCGCCACAATCGCACGCTGCTGATGCTCATCGTAGTGACCGCCGCGGTGGAGGTGCTCGGCTTCTCCTTCGCGACCATATTGCCCGAGCTCGCCACGGAGCGGCTCGGTGTCGGCGCCGAGGGCCTCGGCATCATGCACGCCTTCCGCGCCGCCGGCGGCTTCGTCGCGGGCATCACCCTCGCCGGCGCGCTCGGCTTCCGGCGCCGGGGGCTCGCCTATCTCTTCGTCATCTACGCTTTCGGTGCCGGCCTGATCGCCCTGGCTGCCGCGCCGGGCTACGTGACGATTCTGCTGGCGGTGCTCGCGGTGGCCGCGCTGGCCTCGGCCTCGGATATCCTCACCCAGAGCATGATGCAGCTGAGCGTCCCCGATCGCCTGCGCGGCCGCGCCATGGGCGCCTGGGTCTTCGCCATCGGCTCCGCCCCCCTGGGCCATCTGGAGATGGGCGCGCTCGCCGCGACCGTGGGCGTCAGCTCGGCATTGACCATCAACGGCGTTGGATTGATCCTGATAGGCGTACTGACAACAATCATCGTTCCGAGCCTGAGAAAGCTGTAACTGTAGGAGCGAGCTTGCTCGCGAATGAGGAACCAAAAATGCCCGACGATCCAAAAATAGGCTTCATCGGCCTCGGCCTCATGGGCCAGGCCTTCACCAAACGCCTCGTTTCGTCCGGCTACACGGTCACCGGCTTCGACCTCGATCCGGAGAAAATCCAGCGAGCATCGCGGCACGGCGTAGTCGGCGTCGAGTCCTGCGCCGACGTCACATCCGGGAGCGACATCGTCCTCGTCTGCGTCACGTCCACCGACGCCGTCCGCGAAGCCGTATTCGGCCCCGGCGGCGTCGCCGAGTTCGCCGACGGCGACAAGGTGCTGGTGGATCATTCCACCACCATCATCGACGACACGAAGTCCATGGCCGACGAGCTGCGCAAACTCACCGGCATGGGCTGGGTCGACGCCCCCGTCTCCGGCGGCCCGCCCGCGGCGGAGGCCGGCACCCTGGCCATCATGGCGGGTGGGAGCGACGGGGACATCGAGAGGGTGACGCCCGTCATGGACGTCCTCGCCGACGCATTCACCCATCTCGGCGGCGTCGGCGCGGGGCAGGTGACCAAGATGGTCAATCAGATCCTGGTGCTCAATAATTACTGCGTTATCGCCGAGGCCCTGGCGCTCGCCGAAGCCGCCGGCATCGACGCATCCAAGATCCCCGAGGCCCTCGCGCCGGGGCACGCGGGCAGCAATCTCCTCAACGCCGCGTTCCCGCGCATGATTGCTCGGGACTTCGAGCCCGCGGGGTACGCCCGGCAGATCTTGAAGGATCTGGATATGGTCCACGACATCGCCAAGTCCCTGAAGGTGCCGACCCCCATGTCGAGCCAGGCGGCGACGCTGTTCCGGATCCTCGTCGGGAAGGGGCACGCGGAGAAGGACGGCATCGCGGTGCTCAAGCTGTACGACCAGGAAGATACCGTTTGACGTATCATTGGCCGAAGAACCTCCGGAGCGGACCCCATGGCCCAGGAGAATGTCACCCACCAGCTCGCCGCCATCCTCTATGCGGACGTCTGCGGGTACAGCCGCCTCACCGAGGCCGATGAGCTCGGCACTCACCGCCAGCTCTCGGCAAGCCTCGATCTGATCGCCGATCGCATCAGGAGCGCGACTGGTGAGGTCGTGCACTACGCGGGCGACGCCGTCCTCGCCCGGTTCCCGAGCACCGTGGCCGCCACCAATTGCGCCATCGGCATCCAGAATGCCATCCGCACCCTCTGCACCGATCTCGAGGAGGAGAAGCACCTGCTCTTCCGCATCGGCCTGAATCTCGGCGAGGTGATCGTCGATCGCAACGACATCTACGGTGACGGCGTCAACGTGGCCGCGAGACTCGAGTCCCTGGCGGACCCGGGCGGTATCTGTGTCAGCGAGTCCGTCTTCCAGCAGGTGCGGGACAAGATCGAGGTCGGCTTCGACGACATCGGGGAGCAGCAGCTCAAGAACATCGATCGTCCGGTGAGAGCATTCCGTGTCGTGTCCGAGGGCGACTCGTCGGCCAACGGGAGCGCGGCATCCGAGAGTGACCGTCGGGTCTCCCGATTCTCGAGAATCACCGGCCCAGAGACGAACGAAGAGGCTGCCGACGCGTTCACTCGCACCGAGGCGCCATCGATCATGATTCTGCCGTTCAAAAATCTGAGCGGCGATCCCGATAAGGATGCAGTTGTGGACGGTTTCCGACTGGCCATCCAGTCCACGCTTGTGAAGCTCTCCGGCCTTTTCCTCATCAACGCCCCGGCCTCGGCCCACTACCGGGGAACCGACGTATCTCCGATCGACGCGGGCAACGAGATCGGCGTTCGTTACGTGCTCGACGGCGCGATACAGATGGCGGGTGATCGCATTCGGGTGACTGTGCAGCTCACCGATGCGCCCGCCGGGCAGATCGTCTGGTCCGATACTTACGATCGGATCGTCGACGACATCTTCGAGATCCAGGACGAGATCACCACGGAGGTCGCCGTCGCGCTCGAGATCAATCTCGTGGCGGGAGAGTGGAGCCACATCTGGTGGGAAGACCTTCCGTCGAGAAAGACGCGCGAGCTCGCGCTCCGCGGACTCAGCCATCTGTACATGGGCAGCGAGCAGGGAAACTCGATGGCACGAAAGACGTTCGAGGAGATCAACCGCCTCCTGCCCGAGGCGCCTCAGGCGGTCGCGCTGCTCGCGTTCACGCACTGGTTGGAGGTCATGCGCGGATTCTCCGACGACCCCGCGAAGTCAATGAAAGCGGCGGCTGACTACGCCGAGCAGGCCATGGAACTCGGAGATATCGACGGTTTTGCGCACGTGGTGCTCGGTTCCGTGCGCCTTTACCAGAAGCGCCACGACGAGGCGATGGAGCTTTCGGACAAGGCGCTGGGAGTGCGGCGTAACTGCCCCCTCGCGCGTGCCGTACACTCCAACGTGCTGCACTTCATCGGCGAGCACGATTTGGCCATCAAGAACATCAAGACTGCCGTAAAGCACGCGCGTATCTATCCGCCCTGGATGGCGAGTCTCCTGTCTGCATCTTATCGCGACGCGGGCCATCTTGGACCGTCCATGTCGATTGCCAGCGAGTGCCTGCGTCTGAATCCGGACGATCTGGAAGGCCTCGTTCTGCTCTGCACGAATTACGCGATGTCGGGTTCGCTCGACGAGGCGAAGGAGGCCGCGAAGAGGATCCTGGCTGTCGACCCGGTCTTCACCATATCGGCGTACATCGAGCGGCAGCCCTACAGGGACCGGAACACCCTCGACGGAGTGGTCCAGGCGCTGCGCGATGCCGGACTTCCGGAATGACCTCTGAAGCCACGCCTCGGGACTGGGTCGGCAGCACGCGGACCTACATGGTCGCCTGGGGTATTCCCACGCTCGCCCTGATCGTCGGCATCTTCCTCCCTCCGAAGTCCAGCGCCATCCTGTGGGCGGTGGCCCTCACCTGGATGGGGCTCGCGTGCATCGCGAACGCTCTCCGCTGCGGGCGCCTTCACTGCTATCTGACCGGACCCTTCTTCCTGTTCATGGCCGGCGCCTCGCTGCTGCACGGTTTCGAGATCGTCTGGCTGGGTGCCTATGGCTGCCTGTGGCTGGCGCTCGCATTGATAGCCGTCGGCGGCGGGCTCTTCTGGTACGTGCCGGAGCGCATTTGGGGCAAGTACTCTGCACATCATTCGGTGGACGAATGCCGATGACGTCGCGGGGATGCGCCATTGGCTGAGTACATCGACACCGTCGTCATCGGCGGTGGCCAGGCCGGCCTCTCGATCAGCTGGTACCTCGGGCGTGCCGGGCGCGAGCATGTGGTGCTCGACCGCGGTCAAATCGGCGACACCTGGCGGCGGCGCTGGGACTCGTTCTGCCTCGTGACCCCGAATGTCTACTGTCAGCTCCCCGGATTTCCCTACGATGGCGACGATCCCGATGGTTTCATGCTGCGCGACGAGATCGTGTCGTACATCGAGCGATTCGCGGCGAGCTTCGATCCGCCCTATCGTGGCGGCGTTGAGGTCGAACGCCTCGGTACCTCGGGGGAGAGAGGGCGTTTCGCCCTCGACACCTCAGCCGGTGAGCTGGAGGCCGCGAATGTGATCGTCTGCGCCGGCACTCATCAGCACCCGAATATTCCCCCGTGGGACGGGGGGCTCGCCGACGACATTCTGCGCATCCATTCCCGCGACTATCGCGATCCCGGGCAACTTCCCGACGGCGCGGTCCTGGTGGTCGGCAGCGGCCAGTCGGGTTGCCAGATCGTGGAAGACCTCATGGGCGCGGGCCGCGACGTGCATCTCTGCGTGGGGAACGCGGGGCGCATCCCGCGCCGCTACCGGGGCCGCGACATCATTCACTGGGCCGCCGACGCCGGTTTCTACGAGGTGCCCGTGGACGAGCACCGCAAGGGTCCCGCGGTGCGCTTCGCGCCCCACGAGCACCTTTCCGGCCGCGACGGCGGCCGGACCATCGACCTGCGCCGCCTGGCACTGGACGGCGTCGAGTTGCACGGCCGACTCCTGTCCGCCGAGGGCCACCGGGTGCGTTTCGCCGACGATCTGGCGGCGACACTGGATGCTATCGATGAGGCGTGCCGCGAGACCCTCTCCCGTATCGACAAGCATATCGAGGAGAGTGGAATCGTCGCGCCAGAAAGCGAACTGGAGGCGTACGATTGGCAACCGCCCCGCCGGCCGGTCGATATGGATCTGCAGGAGGCCGGAGTCGGGAGCATCGTCTACGGCACGGGTTTTCACTACGACTTCGGTTGGATCGATCTGCCCATACTGGGCGATCGGGAGTATCCGCGCTACGAGCGCGGCATCACGGAGTTGCCGGGCCTGTACTTCGTCGGTCTGCACTGGCTGCACACGCAGGGGTCCGGGTTGTTCTATCAGGTGGCGCGGGATGCGGAGTACGTCGCCGATCATCTTCAGAATATGGGCACCTCGTAGCCGGGCTCCCGGCCGCGACGCCCAAACCCGTAATGGCTGACAGGGAATCCTACGGCGAGGGCACTCTGCCACCCGGCATACGTTCCCGCTTCGTCGACGGCATCAACGGCCTCACCATGCACGTGCTGGAGGCGGGATTCGAAGGAAAGGATCGCCCTTGTGTTCTGTTGCTGCACGGCTTCCCGGAGCTCGCCTACAGCTGGCGCAAGGTGATGCTGCCGATCGCCGCGGCGGGCTACCACGTCATCGCTCCCGACCAGCGGGGCTACGGCCGCACCACGGGTTGGGACGGTTCCTACGACGGCGACGTCGGCTCGTTCCGCATCCTGAACCTGGTCAGGGACGCCATGGGCCTCGTCTCCGCCTTCGGGTACCAATCGGTAGCAGCCGTCGTCGGCCACGATTTCGGCGCGTTCGTGGCGTCGGCCTGCGCGCTCGTGCGCCCCGACGTGTTCCGATCCGTCGCATTGATGAGCGCGCCGTTCGGCGGGCCGCCCGCGTTGCCCTTCGATACAGTCGATCGCCCGCCGGGCGCACCCGGCGTCGACATCCACGAAGACCTGGCCGCGCTCGATCGCCCGCGCAAGCATTA
>CBDTYP010000172.1:0-6794 GCA_965364645.1 uncultured Gammaproteobacteria bacterium
TTGTCGTAGATATCCATGAACGACAGCGGCCCGGACGTGTAGGCGCCGGCGCCGGACACGTACGCTCCCTTGGGGCGCAGGGTCGAGAACTCGTAGCCGATGCCGCAGCCGGCCTTCAACGTGAGGCCCGCCTCGTTGACCTTCTCGAGGATGTCCGCCATGGAATCGCCCACGGTTCCGGACACGGTGCAGTTGATGGTCGAGGTCGCGGGCTTGTGCTCCTGCGCGCCGGCGTTGGAGACGATGCGTCCGGCCGGGATCGCACCGCTCTTGAGCGCGCGTACGAACTTCTCGTACCACTCCTCGCGATCCGACTCGGTGGCTTCCACGGCCGCGAGCGCTTTCGCGACGCGGCGGTAGGTCTCCTCGATGTCCTCGTCGAGGGGCTTGCCGTCCTTGGTCTTCAGACGATACTTGGTATCCCAGATATCCAGGGACGCCGCCTGGAACGGAATATCCGAAGGATGAACAGAGACGAAATCACTGGTCTTGCGATGAGCCAGCTTCATAAAGTAGTACCCCCGAAAGCGCAGATGTGGGGGTCGATTGCAACTGTGTCATGGCCATGTCGTGCGGCAGCTCTTTAGAGGCAATTCGACCCAAACCCTTCCCGAAAATCCCATCTCGAGGATGGGGCCGTTGGCGCAGCTGGGGCCCGTCACCGTCAGGGACGTTTCGCGGCCGGCACCCCTCGCCGTGGGGTCATCGAGCGCTCGCTTTCGCGAAAGCACCACCCCACCGAGCAGCCATCCGCTTACCCAGCGCTCCTCCCCGCATGATTCTTTATGTTCTGAAACTGCCGGGAGGCACCCGCCGAGGGGCCGATTCCGACCCGAAATGGAGCTGGATCCGACAGTCAGACTAACAGTGTAAACCACAACGGATTGTAGTCAAGGACCCGATGTGACTCAACATATTGTGGTTAACAGGTGAAAAACAGGATAACAACCTGTGGATAACCCGTGGACATCTGCGGGGTCCCGGCCGGACGCGGCGCGGCCGGGGTCAGACCCCGCAGCCACGGGGCCGGAGGCAGGCAAAAAGGCCGTGCCTGCGGGCTCTGACCCCTTCAGCAAGGGTCGGCCCTCAAGCCAATCCCCATGTACTATCGTTCCCCAACACCCCCAAAGGCCCCCCATGACCGACAACCCAGCACAGAAAGCCCGCCTCGCCGAGCTCGCCGCCTTCCTCGACGCCCACCCGGACGTGGACCACGTCGACGCCTGCCTGGTGGATCTCTGCGGCATCATCCGCGGCAAGCGCTATCCCCGGGGCGACCTGGAGAAGCTCTTCCGCTCGGGCCTGCAGTTTCCCTATTCCACCTATTTCCTGGACGTCACCGGCAGCTGCGCCGACCCCTGCGGCCTCGGCATCAGCGACGGTGATCCCGACGGCCTCTGTCTGCCGATGCCGGGCACCCTGGTGCCGACCCCCTGGGTCGGCCCGACGGCGGCCCAGGTGCTGGTGACCATGTCCGGGCCGGATGGCGCCCCCGCGGCGATGGAGCCCCGCAACGTGGCGGCGCGGGTGCTGGCGCGCTTCGCCGAGCTCGGCCTCGCGCCCACCATCGCCTTCGAGCTGGAGTTCTTTCTGCTCGACGAGATCTCCGACGGCCAGGGCCGGCCCCGGCCGCCGCTCTCGCCCTTGACGGGGCTGCGCGACGAGAGCACTCAGGTCTACGGCGTCGACGAGGTCAACGGGTTCGCGGATCTCTTCGGCGACGTGGAGCGCGCCGCCGCCGCCCAGAAGGTGCCCGCCTCGGTGACGACCGCGGAGTTCGCTCCCGGGCAGTACGAAATCAACCTGCGCCACGTGGACGACCCCCTGGCGGCGGCGGATCATTGCGCGCTCCTGCGCCATCTGGTGAAAGGCGTGGCGAGACGCCGGGGCGTGCGCGCCACGTTCATGCCGAAGCCCTTCCCGGACTGCAGCGGCAACGGCATGCACGTGCACATGAGTCTCGCGGACGGGGACGGGCGCAACGTCTTCGACGACGGCAGCGCCACGGGCGGCGAGACATTGCGTCACGCGATCGGGGGCATGCTGGCCACCATGGCCGACGCCATGGCGGTATTCGCCCCCGGCATCAACGGTTATCGTCGCTTCGCACCGCGGCTCTATGTGCCCGTCACGAAAAGCTGGGGCGTCGACAATCGATCGGTGGCCCTGCGCATCCCCGCCGGTCCGGACGCGAGCCGGCGATTCGAGCATCGCGTCGCCGGCGCCGACGCCAATCCCTATCTCGTGCTGGCGGTGTTGCTTGCCGGCATCCACCACGGCCTGACGGGCGCGATCGATCCGGGCCCGGTGTGGTCCGGCAGCGCCTGCGAAGCGGTGGACGAAGACATCCCCTTCGATCTGCCGGCGGCGATCGCCCGCATGCGCGCATCGGAGCTCATGCGGGACTACCTCGGGGACGCTTACGTGGAGCTCTACTGCGCCACCAAGGAAGCCGAGCTCGCGAGCTTCCTGGACGACATCACACCTCGGGAGTACCAGTGGTATCTGTAGCCGCCGCGGCCGCGGCGTGACCATCGTATCGTGGACCACTTTCGACGATCGACGCTCAACTACTTCTCGGCCGGCGGGCTCGACCGGGCGACGCTGCTGCGCCCGCGGGATGGCTGGCTGGAAGCGCGGCTGGCGGATCCGGCCACCCGCATCGTCCCGGTGTGGCGATCCCGGAATCTTCTGCGGGGCGGGCACGCGCCCCGGCCGGTGCTGTTGTCGCCGGCGGAGGTGCACGATGCGGGCTTCGATTGCGACGCGGCGATCCTCCTCGGCACGCTTGCCGAGGTGGCGTACTTCGCCCTGGATCTGGCCTGCGACGAGGGCGCGCTCTCGGCCCTGATCCCCAACGATGCCGACTTTCGCGAGCTGCGCGACGCGGGGCCCCTGCTCGAGGCCGACGCCGGTGCGATGCTCGCCTATGCGCGCGCCATCACCTACTGGCACGTGCGCCATCGCTTCTGTGGCGATTGCGGGGCCCTTACCCGCACGGCCGAGGGCGGCCACCTGCGTGTGTGCGGCGATCCGGCCTGCGCCCAGAAGCATTTCCCGCGCACCGATCCGGCCATCATCGTGCTGGTTCTGCACGGGGGCGCGAGTGGCGAGGAGCGTTGCCTGCTCGGCCGCCAGCGGGAATGGCCGGAGACGCTGTACTCCGCCGTCGCCGGGTTCGTCGAGCCCGGGGAGAGTCTCGAGGACGCCGTGCTGCGGGAGGTGGCGGAAGAGACGGGTATCGCGGTGACCGAGGCCCACTACCATTCTTCCCAGCCATGGCCCTTCCCGAGCTCGATCATGCTCGGCTTCACCGCCCGCGCCGCCGGCGACGTTATCCGGCGCCACGACGAGGAGCTGGCGGATGCGCGCTGGTTCAGCCGCGCCGAGATCGTTCAGGCTATGGCCGAGGGGCGTCTGCGGGTGGCGCGCCGGGTCTCCATCGCCTATCGCCTGCTTGAAGACTGGTTCGACGCCGGCGAGCTGGGGCCCCTGTCCGGATATCTGCCGAAGTGAGATGCGTCGCGGCCCTCAAGCCGTGAACACGTCCACCAGCACCAGGGTCCACACGGCGACGCAGATGACGAGGGAGACGAGCACCGCGGCGCTGCCCGTGTCCTTGGCGCGCTTCGACAGCGCGTGATGATCCCCCGAGATCCGATCCACCACCGACTCCAGCGCGGAGTTTAGAAGCTCCACCAGCAGTACCAGCAGGACGCTCGCGACGAGCAGCGCGCACTGGGTCCAGGTCAGCGCGGACCATAGAGCGAGCGCCGCCGCCAACGGGATCAGCAGCGCCGCCAGGACGAGTTCCTGACGGAAGGCCGCCTCGTGGCGGTAGGTAGCGGCGAGGCCCTGCAGGGAGTAGCGGGTGGCGTGCCAGAGGCGCCCGAGCCCGCGGGCGCTCGTCGGCCCGTGGCCTGCGGCCACCGTCAGGCGCCGCCGCGATCGAGGGTCGTGGTGCCGAGCAGGCCGTGGCGGGTAAGGCGGTGCTTGAGGTTCAGCATGACGGCGGTGGCGTCCCGGCAACTGGGGGGCACGAGTATGCGCGTGCCGCTGGCGGTGAACAACAGATCCCGTGAGCGCACGAACAGGCGGCCGGGCTCACCGTCGTCCATGCGCACCAGGGGCGAGGACACCGGCAGGTTCACCAGCAAGCGGGCCTCCCGGTCGTGGCTGCGCTCCTGGTACTGGTAGAGATGCAACACCTCGCGCACGAGGATGGCCACCAGGTCGTAGATGCCCTCGGGCTCGGCGACCTTGTCGCTGACGACCCCGACGGCGGCCAGGGGATCCCGAAGTCGGGTCAGGGTCTCGCGGGCCTCGCCGTCTTCGTACTTGACGCGATAGAGGGTGCTGTCGCTGCGGCCCGGATCCACCGTCGGGCCGGGAAGGATGGGGCGCCGCACCGGATCCAGGGGCCTGGAGCTCGCGCGCCGTTGATCGAAGGCCGACAGCGGCGCGACGATGGAATAGTGATCTTCGCCGTCGCGCATGGGCGCGGTCGGGGTGCCGAGGTTGAAGCTCGCCAGGTACACGGCGTAGTCCGTCTCCGGCCCGCCGTCGCTGGGCGCCGGGGCGGCGCCCAGGAACGAGCCGAGCAGCAGGGCGTCGTCGTCGTCGAGCTCCGTCAGCCGGCGGCCCTCCCAGGCGTCCGTGCAGTAGGCGACGTTGTAGAGTCGCGCATGGTTGGCCATGGGCGCGGCTGCCTCGTCCCGGGGCAGCATGGCGGTCAGCGCACTCCAGGTGGCGGGATAGATCACGCCGTCCGGCGCCGAGCCCACGATGTGGTCGTTCTTGATGGAGCGCACGGTCGCCAGCAGATTGTGGAACGCGGTGCCGAGGGCGCCCCTCTGAGCACTGTCGATCACGCCCCGGGACTTCAGATGGGCGAGCCGGCCGGCGATGAGGGCCTGGCGGTGTCCGGCGTCGGCCGCCCGGGTCACCCACGCCTCGAAGCCTTCCTCGTCGACGGCGGTGCCGCGGCCCTTGTGATAGGCCAGCGCGGTGAGGAACATGGCGTCCAGGTGTCCAGACTCGGCTGCGCGGCGCATCCAGGCGAAGTAGCTCGCGAGATCCTTGGTCGTGCCGACGCCGTTCTCGTAACAGAGCGCGACATTGAACATGGCCGCGGGCTCGCCGTCCTCCGCCGCCGACAGGAGCCATTCCAGATACTTGTTGGTGTCGACCTCGACGCCCTTGCCGACCTCGTAGGCCAGCGCAAGGTTGAACTTCCCCCGCGTGTCGCCGGCGCCCGCCGCCTTGCGGGTCCATTCGAAGTAGCGCGCGTCATCGGCGTCGCGGCCGGTGCCGCTCCAATAGGCCATGGCGAGATTGAACATCGCCCCGGACTCGCCGGCCTCCGCCGCGCGGCGCGTCCACTCGAGGAAGCGCCCGGCATCCTGACGGGTGCCCTTGCCCTCGTCGTAGGCCAGCGCGAGATGCATCATCGCCTCGGGGTCGCCTGCCTCGGCGGCCTTGCGGATCCAGGTGAAGAAATTGTCGGCGTCGGGAGGGGTTCCCTCGCCCTTCTCGTAGGCGAGCGCCAGGTTCGCCATGGCCGGGGCGTGTCCCGCCTCGGCGGCCTTGCGGGTCCACTCGAAGTAGCGGGCCACATTGCGGCGCGTACCCTCGCCCTTCTCGTAGGCCAGCGCCAGGTTGAACATGGCACTGGGGTGTCCCGTCTGCGCCGCCTTGCGGGTCCACTCGAAGTAGCGGGCCGCGTCCGGGTGGGTGCCGATCCCCTCTTCGTAGGCGAGCGCCAGGTTGAACATGGCCCGCGAGTGGCCGGCCCGGGCCGCGCGCCGGGTCCATTCGAAATAGGCCTGATCGTCGGCCACGGTACCGGTGCCGTTGCGGTAGGCGAGGGCGAGATTGAACATGGCGCCCATGTGCCCGGCTTGCGCCGCCTTCTCGGTCCACTCGAGATAGGCCGGCAGGTCCGCGTAGGTGCCGCGGCCGTGGTAGAAGGCCTGGCCGAGGTTGAACATGGCGCCGGCGTGACCGGCCTGGGCCGCCTTCAGCGTCCACTCGAAGTACTCGGAGTCGTCCCGGGTCTGCTCGTCGCCCTCGGCATAGCTCAGCGCGAGGTTGAAGATCGCGTCCGGATCGCCCGCCTCCGCGGCCCGCCGGGTCCACTTCCCGTAGGCCTTCTGGTCTTGCGGCGTCCCCTTGCCCTTGCTGTAGGCCAGGGCCAGGTTGAACATGGCGCCGGCGTGACCCGCCTCGGCCGCACGGCGGGTCCACTCGAAGCACTGGCCCAGATCCGGCTCGGTGCCGGTGCCGCGATCGTAGGCCAGGGAGAGGTTGTACATGGCGGTGACATCCCCGGCCCGGGCCCCGGTCAGGGTCCATTCGAAGAACTTGCCCGCGTCCGGCTCTACGCCGGTGCCGTTGAAGTAGGCCAGGGCCAGGTTGAACATGGCGCCGGTATCGCCGGCCTCGGCGGCCTGGCGGGTCCACTCGAAGAAGCGCTTGGCGTCACCGTGCTCGCCCTGGTAGTAGACCCGGGCGAGGCGGAGCATGGCGTCCGTGTCGCCCTGCTCGGCCTTGTGGGTCAAAGACCGCAGGTCTTCGGCTCGGTTCATGAAACACCTTGAGGGTCGGCTGCCGGGCGGAGCCCGGAAGTCTCGCGCCCGCTAAACCATCGGGATCCCTTTTATATACGCCAGATTTCGGCGCCCATCCGTGCTCCGGGTCACTGTTGGCCTCATTGGAATTTCCGGGGAAGTTCCGGGGGATTTTCGGCGGGATTTCCGGCGGGATTTCCGGGGAGTGGACGGGGAGGTGGACCG